>JAEWZS010000207.1 GCA_023458355.1 Bacillota bacterium | reverse complement strand
GTAAATTTGCTGAAGATGTGACAATCTCCGCAATGGTTTCTACGGAGCGGTTAAGTGCATTTCAAAAAGACATTACCGAGCTCACCGACGGCCGCGCCGCAATCACGCTTTTAGAAGAAGGGTATGTGCGACTATCTGAGCTTTCAGACTAATTTTTGAACAAATTTCGTATTTTACACGCAAAGGTGGCACTTAGCCGGCTTTTCGATTATAATGATTGGTACGAATGTCCAATCACTGCGTGTCAAAAAAGTGACCCGTCACTTTTTTGAGATAACACGCTTTACCTAAAATGCTTCGCATTTCCGGGCGGTAAAGCATGAAAGGTACGAAAACCTACGGTTTTCATCCGTTTCGGCACGCGAGGCCATAGGCCTCGGCCTGTAAGGCTCCGGCTACGCCGGACGTGTACATGCCGCCGAAGCCGGAAGAACGTCAAGGGGTGCGCCCCTTGACAATCCCATGGCTTTTTGACAGTTTATGATTGGTATGAATGTACGAATTATTAAGAAATATAAAAGCGATGCTTTTGTGCTGTATTGGGGAGTGAACTGCAAATGAGAAAAAGGTTGTATGCGTTTGTGACGGTTATGCTTTTGATTGCCGCTTTGCCGCAGTTTGCGCTCGCGGCGGCCATAACGGCAACCGCCGATCCCGCCATGCTTGCAGCGCAAGGGGAGTCGCGCATTTCCGTTACCGTAACCAATGACGGCGAAGTGGCAATGGAGAACATAGCCATCTCCAACCCCTATCAGCTTTTGATTGATACCTCAGGAGCCATTATAAACCCGGGTGAAAGCAAAACCTTTTCTGTCACAGCGACCGTTCCCGATCAGTTTTTAGGCGTTTCGCTTACTTTTGACCTTTCTTGGACGGAAAATGGCGAGCAGAAAAGCGGCTCAACATCCGTCGTCATTGCCCGCGGCAGCAAAAGCGGCGTTACAGTGACCCGTTCCGCGTCAAGCACCAACGCCTCTCCGGGCGAGAAGGTAACTTTGACGTATAAAGTGACAAACACGGGTATTGTGGCTCTAAAAAAGGTATCCCTTACCGACAGCGGTATCGCGGGGAAGACCCCTATTTTTAAAGATGTTATCATTGCGGCAGGCGAAACCTACGAGTTCCCTTACGAATTCGAGATGGGCTATGAAACTGTAAACAGCGCGCCTGTTGTGACTTATACACCGGAAGGGGAGAGCAAACCGCAAACCTCCGCTCCTATTACAGAAGTCCGAATCGGCATGGTCAACACCAAGCTTTCCATCGAGGTGGAGCAAGGCAAAAGCACCGCCGAAGGCGTTACGTTCTCGATTCTTCTAACCAACACCGGAAACCAGAAGCTTCGCCGCATCACCGTTAAGGACGAGCTCGGCAACTCCGTAACGGAGGAAAACATTTCCTTGGCGGTAGGCGAGGGAACAAGGCTTACCTATAAAGTACAGACCGAGGAGGAACGCTACGTTGCCTTCAGCGTAAGCGCAGCGACCGATTCCGGCCAAGTCTATGAAAACACCACCAAGAGCTATGTTGTACGTAAATTCATCGACCCATCTCTTTTGGGCGTCGACTTTAAGGCCGAAGTGCTGGAGACCCTCAATTCAGCAGGCAGTATCAAGGTAAAATTCACGTTTGTCAACACGGGTTCGCTCGTGATGAAGGACCTTGTTTTAAGCGAGCAAACCGCACAGGAGCTATATAGGCTGTCGGAGCTGCCCGCAGGCGAGCAGTCCACTGAGCAGACCATTTATGTTGGCGAACCGCGCGACCTAATTTTCACATTGAACCTAGCTGACCCCGCCGGAACACCTTACTCCTATACCGCCAATATAAAAGCATCTTATCTGGGCGACGGCTTCCTGGCGACTGCCGCGACACCGGAACCTATTGAAGAGCCTGCCTCAGACGCACTGGGTTTAGGTGTCGGAAGCTCTGTGCGCACTGCGCTTAAGACGGCGCTATTGGTACTAGGTATACTCACATTGGTGGCGGGTATCGCGCTTATCGTGTTAACGGTTTTGGAACGCAAAGAACGCGAGCGCATCGCGCGTGCCAAGCGCAGGCGCGAAAAACTTTTGCGCGAGCAGCAAGCAAGCACGGGATTTAACACAGGCGATATAACTAAGACACAGGTTCATAAGCGCCCACCCATTGAATAATGTAAATAGTTAAATTACAAGAAGTGCTGTTTCCATAAGGATACAGCACTTCTTTATTAAACCGATGGTTAAGCCTTAGGATTGTTAAAACAAGGTGAGTAGGCTGCTTTTTAAAATTACTCCCAAAGTTTCTCGCTGTACAATCCCTTTGCTTTTAGTGCTTTTAATGCTTCTATGGTGCTCTCTTTGTCCTCTTTGTAAGTGACGCCAAACCAGCGATCGGGGGTCGGAAGCACCTTCACACTTGTTTTGCCATCGCCGATTGCATACCGCACCGCATTGGGCAAAAGATCTTCGTACTTGAGCGGATTGGACCGTACACCGGCTTCAAAATTGCCGCTAAAGTTTGCCTGCAGTCGATCAAAAATTCCCTCCATGAAACCCCAGCAGTTCATAGAAACCACGGTTCCCTTGGGAATGTCCGTATAATGCTCGCCATCCAAGGTGAAAGCGGCGCACTTTTCGGTTTTTACCACCTTGGTGCGCTCCACGATATCGGTAAGATAGGCTTTTTCATTTACCATGCAAATGCCGCGTGCAACGGAGCCATATTCCGTAAGCGTGTTTTCGATGTTATAGCCTACCATGGCGTGCGCATTTATATCGGTTCCGCGGGAAAGAAAATTGTATAACTCTTGAAATGCGCGGGGACCGTAGTAATCGTCCGCGTTGATGATGGCAAAGGGCCGTTTGCCGATCACTTCTCGTGCGCAAAGCACAGCATGGGTAGTGCCCCAAGGCTTCACGCGGCCCTCGGGCACAGAAAAGCCTGCAGGCAGCTTATTGAGCTCCTGATAGGCATAGGATACGTTCATGCGTTTTTCCATGCGCAAGCCTATATTATTTTTAAAGTCCGCTTCAATTTCCTTTTTGATAATGAAAACGAGATCCTCAAAGCCCGCTTTTTTCGCGTCGTAAATATCAAAATCGATGATGATGTTGCCATATGCATCCATGGGGTCAATCTGCTTAAGACCGCCGTAACGGCTCCCCATGCCCGCCGCCAAGATCGCCAATACCGGCTTTGCCATGCGGTGTACCTCCGACTAATGTAATTTGTATTAGTATATCATCCCGGGTTCATTTCTTACAACTCAGCAGCATTCCTTCAGTATGCGAAGAAAGTTTAAATATGTAAGCTTTTCCATCTGCGTGGGCGTAAAATGCTTTTCGAAAAGCTCCAAAATTTTTCCGTAACCCTCGCAGCCGCCAAATTCAAGCTCGCAGCTGATACCGTCAAAATCGGAGCCGAAGCCGAGCGCGTCTTCGCCTGCTATATTTACGATATGTTTTGCGTGTCTTAGAAGCGCCGAAGCGGTGGACACCTTATCCTTGCTTAAAAAATACGAGGCAAAATTGAGACCTGTCATACCGCCTTTTTCTGCAAGCGTTTTAAGCATATCGTCGGTGAGGTTTCTTCTATC
>JAEWZS010000206.1 GCA_023458355.1 Bacillota bacterium | reverse complement strand
GCCTATGCCTACTGCGGCAAAAATACCGTTTACAAACCAAACGCTTGATGTGGTAACGGCTATTGCAGCCGTGGCATTTTTGCCCAATGCACCCACCATGGCGGTGTTGATGTATTGCACAAATGTGATGAGGAACTGTTCAAGTATGGTAGGCCACGCGAGGTACCAAATCACGCGCGCGGGCCGCAGGTTTTCATCCAGAAAATCATATTGCATGTGTTATACCGATTGCCAAAGCAGGCTTAACTTCAAATTTTGACGGAAATGAAACAATCGAATTATAGCCTATGCACGAGATTGTGTAAAGGAGATTCTAATTGTATAATGGTAGCTAATTGAAGGAATTTACATGTATGGATATAGATCTTTTCAGCACGAACGCACAGAAAAACGCACCTCTTGCCGACCGCATGCGTCCCCGCACGCTCGATGAGTTCATCGGGCAGGAACACATCGTGGGAAAGGGAAGGCTTCTTCGCCGCGCCATCGAAACGGATACACTTCAAAGCAGCATATTTTTCGGTCCGCCGGGCTGCGGAAAAACCACGCTCGCATACGTGGTCGCTAACACCACAGGCTCGCTCTTTGCTAAGCTCAATGCGGTCAGCTCCGGCGTAAAAGAGGTCCGCGAGATATTATCGGAAGCCGAGAATAACCTGCGCCTTTATAACAAGCACACCTATCTGCTGCTCGACGAATGCCACCGCTGGAGCAAAGCCCAGTCCGACAGCATTCTGCCCGCGCTCGAAAAGGGCATCGTAAAATTCATAGGCTCCACGACCGAAAACCCCATGGTGTCCATGACAGGCGCAATCGTATCTCGCTGCAGGCTTTTTCAGTTCTACCCGCTCACATCAAACGATATTCAAAAAACTGTACTTACAGCGCTTTCAGACAAGGAACGAGGTCTTGGTGCGTACAATGTAAAGCTTGACGACGATGCGCTAGAGCATATATGCCATATTGCAAACGGAGATGCGCGCACGGCTCTCAATGCCATAGAGCTTGCGGTTTTAACAACGGTTCCGGATGAAAGCGGCATCATTCATATCACCAAAGAGGTTGCGGCGGAATCGGTACAGCAAAAGGTGATGAAATGCGATGAGCAGCAGTATTACGATATGCTCAGCGCATTTTGCAAAAGCCTTCGAGGCGGCGATTCGGACGCGGCTTTGGCTTGGTTTGCGCGGCTTATCTACGCGGGAGTGGACCCGCGCATCATCGTAAGGCGCATCATCGCACATGCTTCGGAGGATATCGGCTTAGCCAACCCGCAGGCCATGGTGCAGGCTGTGAGCGCAGCCCGAGCGCTTGAATTCATAGGCATGCCCGAAGCACGGTTATCCATAGCGCAGGCGATTATATTCTTATGCGAAAGTCCCAAGTCCAACTCCGTGGTGATGGCGCTTGAAGGCGCATTTCGCGATGCAGAGAGTACTATAGATGAGCCTGTGCCCATTCATTTAAGGGATACGAGCTTTCAAGGTGCCAAATCACTCGGGCACGGAAAGGGGTATAAATACCCGCACGATTATCCCGGGCACGTTGTGGAGCAGCAATACATGCCCGAGAGCGTTAAGGGGAAACGCTATTATATCCCGGGCGAGCTCGGGAACGAGGCGAAGATCAAGCAGAACCACGATCATAAAAAACGCGATTGAGGAGGAATAGGCATTGATAAGTGAAATCAAGGCAAAGCGGGTGCTGGATGCCGCGCTTGAAACGGGTGGCGATTTTTCCGAACTCTTCATGGAGGATACGGAAAACAACTCCATCCAGATGGTCGACGGCAAGGTGGAAAACGCTTTATTTAGGCGCAGCCACGGAGCAGGCGTACGCGTGCTCAAAGGCAGCCGCAGCGCTTATGCGTATACCGCCGATACAAGCGAAGAGGCGCTTATCGCTACCGCACGCGCGGCAGCGGCTGCGCTCGAGGGTAAAGCGGAAGGGCAGAGTGCGGCGTTCTCTGTGCTTAGAAAACATGCTTTCGCACCGCAGATATCGTTTTCCGAAATCGATAATGCAAAGCGTATCGAACTTATCAAAAAGGGCTCTGCCGCAGCGAAGGCGCAATCTCCTGAGGTGACGCAAGTTGTAGGTCGCTATACGGACGTGGACCAGAGGATCTTAATCTGCAACAGCCTGGGCATATGGGGCGAGGACAGGCGCCCGCGCACGCGTGCTTTCATAAACGCCATAGCAACGGCAGCAGGCGAGGCGCAAGAGGGATACGAAAGCCCGGGCTACGGCATGGGCTTTGAGGCATACAATAAGATCGATATCGAAAAGGCGGGTGCACAGGCCGGTAAGACCGCCGTCACTATGCTGCATGCCGTTCCGTGTCCCGCAGGATCGGTGCCTGTTGTGATCGACGGCGGCTTCGGCGGCGTTATATTGCACGAGGCTTGCGTGCACTCGCTCGAGGCTACGAGCGTAGCACGCGGCAATTCGGAGTTTTGCGGCAAGCTCGGAGAGAAGATTGCATCGGATATCGTCACCGCTGTGGACGACGGTACGCTTGAAGGCGAATGGGGAAGCGTGCACATCGATGACGAAGGTACACCTTCTCAAAGAAATGTGCTCATTCAAAACGGAGTGCTTAAAAGCTATCTTGTAGACATTCTCGGATCAAGGCTTATGAACCATCCGCTCACGGGCTCCTCGCGCCGTCAGGGCTATGAGTTCGCACCTACCTCGCGTATGACCAACACGTTTTTTGCACCAGGTTCGGATGACGATGAGGAAATGATAAGCTCCATGGGAGAAGGCCTTTTTGCGGCGCGTATGGGCGGCGGCTCGGTAAATCCTCTTACGGGCGAGTTTAACTTTGCCGTGCTTGAAGGCTACTGGGTGAAGAACGGCAAAATTTATTGCCCGGTGCGTGGTGCAACGCTGATTGGACGCGGTGCGGAGCTGTTGCTGCGAATCGATCGTATAGGCAGAAAAATGTCGATGGGGCAGGGCATGTGCGGCTCGCTTTCAGGAAGTGTGCCCACCAACGTGGGCCAGCCACGTATACGCGTGAGTGAAATTATCGTCGGCGGCAAGGGAGGTGCGATCTAAATGGAATTTTTAACCTATAGGGATAAGGCATTTGCATACGCGCTGAAAAACGGGTGCGGTGCGGCTGAGGTTTATTATAACGAGGCGGAGGAGCTTGAGGTACAATCGCTAGACAGCACCTTGGATAAATACGCCGTGAGCCGCAAAGCAGGATTGAACCTTCGCGTGCAGCTAAACGGCAAGAACGGCTATGCCTACACCGAGGCGCTCGATGACCCGGAGGAGCTTGTTAAGCGCGCAATGGATAACGCACGCGCCATCGAATCAGACGATGAACACCCCATGCAGGGCAAGAGCGTTTATCAAAAGATCGAGAAGAAAGAGATACCGCTTCTTAAGTTGAGCGAGCGAGAAAAAATCGAGCTTGCTTTCGAGCTGGAGAATAAAACAAAAGCGCTCGATACGCGCGTCAAGCGTTTAATGTACTGCAACGTAACTACCCTTAAGGGCATAAAACGCATCCACAACACCCTCGGCCTTGAGGCCGACAGCGAACGCGAGACTGCATTGACCTATGCCGTTGCGGTGCTCGAGCAAGACGGCGAGTCCAAAGACGGTCTTGGTTTCCGTGTAAATGCGGATGCTATGGACATAGACTCTGTCGCTAAGGAGGCTGTGCGAGAAGGTGCTGCCATGTTCAAAGCATCCTCAGCCCCCGTGGGTAAGTACCGTATTCTCTTAAGAAACGACGCCGCAGCGGGGCTTCTTGAAGCATTTTGCTCCATGTTCTCCGCCGATCAGGCACAAAAGGGGCTTTCGCTTTTGAAGGATAAGGAAGGCGAGAAGGTAGCGAGCGATATCGTGACTATCCTCGACGATCCTTTCCACGAATTTGCACCTCGTGCGTTTGACGGTGAGGGCGTGCCCTGCATCAAGAAGGCTGTTGTTGATAACGGCGTATTTAAAACGCTTTTACACAACCTCAAGACAGCTAAAAAAGCGGGCGTTCCCTCTACGGGCAACGCCGGGCGCGCGGGCGCCGCGGCACCTGTTGATATTTCGCCAACTAATTTCTACATCGTACCCGGGAAGCGCGGCTACGACGAACTTCTAAAAGAACTTGATAACGGGATCGTGCTGACGGAGCTTTCGGGCATGCACTCGGGTCTCAACCCCGTATCGGGCGATTTCTCGCTTCTTTCTAAGGGCCTTTTGGTGGAAAACGGAACAGTCGTGCGGCCTGTTGACCAGATTACCGTTGCCGGTTCCTTCTTCTCGCTCATGAAGGGAATTTTAGAAATAGGCTCCGACTTACGCTTCGGTTTCCCGTATGGTTCGAATGTAGGCAGCCCCAGCCTTTTAATAAACGAGCTCATGATTTCCGGCAAATAAGCTGAAAGCAGCATCCGCACGTTTCTTAACGTGCGGATGCTGTTAATAAGACTTTGACAGAATTCATTAAATAATTACAAAATCCAACGTTTTCCACATCATGGCTTAGCATCGGCAAGCGCCCGTTTTCTTAGAAAAACGGGCATTTTTTAAAGGTCTGCCTCGGCTCGTTAGCTTGACAAGCCCTGAAACCGGATGGTATAGTATAGCTAGAGAAATTGTACCTATGGGGGTTGTACTTTTAGGCGGAGATACGGAGGTAGAATTGTTCCGACCCGGAGATCAAATCTGTTACCCGATGCATGGTGTCGGCGTAGTCGAGGCGATTGAGGAACGCACAGTGCTTGAAAAAACGGCACAGTATTACGTTCTCCGTTTTGTCGCGGGAAAAATGACAGCACTCGTCCCTGTGGACTCCGCCGAGCAGGTGGGCCTTCGCGCCATCATACCCGTAAACGAATGCGAATGCGTCATCAACTATTTAAAAGAAACACCCTGCCCGGAAAGCGAAAACTGGAACCAGCGTTATCGCGATAACTACGCTAAACTCCGCGGCGGCAACATCTACGATGTTGCGGACGTGGTGAAGTGCCTTAAAAAGCGTGACAGCGGAAAAGGGCTTTCGGCAGGCGAAAGAAAAATGTTACTTACAGCGCGGCAGGTGCTGCTTGCCGAGCTTGCGACCTCTAGCGGGCGCGACGAGGAAGAACTCGAAAACATCATGGAGGTGAGCGCTTTTTAAGCGCTCCATATAGATTTTAGTAATATAAGGGGGTGGGTCTTTGGCAAAAAAAATCATGCGTATCATCCTGACTCTCGTAGGCGCGGCGCTCGGACCGGCAATCGTGGTCGGGATCAACGAAGTCCTTGTGTTTTTCGGCTATATTGGCATTGCCGATATTTTATTGCCGTGGGCGGTCGTTCTGATCTATGCAGCAATGGGGCTTGCAACCGCAATCATCTTTTTTATTTTTTCCCCAAAACTGATAGACTCATATACCGCCTTCATCAAAATGGCCGAATCGGAATTGAGCGAAATGGCGCTGTCCGAGATATTCTTTGGCGTGGTGGGGCTTATCGTAGGCCTCGTAATTGCATTTTTGGCGAGCACGCTTACGAGTGTTCTGGCATTTTCATGGATGCGGTTTATCATAAACGCAGTGCTTTATGTTACGTTTGGCTACCTTGGCTGGTCCATTACCACCAAAAGGAAGGGCGAGATTGTTGTGCCCAACTGGTTCCGCCGCCGCGATAAGAGCGGCAAGGCGGGTGTCAGTGCTAGACCGAAAATACTTGATACCTCCGTCATCATCGACGGGCGCATTGCGGATATTTGTGCGACGGGCATTATGGAGGGTAATCTCATCGTGCCGGGCTTCATATTGCAGGAGCTTAGGCATATCGCTGACAGCGCGGATGCTCTTAAGCGCAACCGCGGCCGCAGAGGCCTCGACATACTCGCCCGGATGCAGGAAACTCTGGAGCTTCCCATCCATGTTGTGGAGACCGATTATGAAGACATCGCCGAGGTGGATGCAAAGCTTATAAGGCTCGCTTATGATATGGGCGGCGTTGTCGTGACAAATGACTATAATTTAAATAAGGTAGCGGGTGTGCAGCGCGTGCCGGTGTTTAATATCAACGAGCTCGCCAACGCTGTGAAACCCATACTTCTTCCAGGCGAAGAGATGGAGGCCGTTGTGATGAAAGAAGGAAAGGAGGCGGGGCAGGGCGTTGCCTATCTCGATGACGGCACCATGATCGTAATCGACGGCGGCAAACGCTTCGTTGGCGAAACCGTTACCATTCTCGTGACGAGCGTGTTGCAAACGGCAGCCGGAAGAATGATTTTTGCAAAAATGAAATAGCAAAAGTATAAGAATGTGTATCGCAAATATAAATTTTTATAATAAATGAGCGTATACGCGTTGACATCCGTTCTGCGTGGTGATAAACTAGTAAACTGCGTTAGCATGGTAATCTGCGCGTATCCTCTTTTTTAAGTGCGGTTTAGCCGCGTTTTACCATGTTTTGGGTATGCTTTTCAAGAAATTTGGCAATACTCAGCCGAAATGACGTTTCGTAGTATAAGCTGTAATTATATAGTATTGCATATTAAGGAGTGAACGCGATGGTGCATGAGGTGCAAATGGGCACGAGAAAGCGCATGAGCTTCTCTCGAATCAACGAGGTGCTTAACATGCCGGACCTGATTGAGGTCCAAAAGAACTCTTACAGGCGCTTTGTTGAGGAGGATTTCAGAGAGGTTCTTGCCGATATCTCGCCCATCAAGGATTACTCGGAAAAACTGGTTCTCGAGTTTGTAGACTATAAAATTGACTTTGAGCACCCGAAGTATTCCGTAGAAGAGTGTAAGGAGCGTGACGTCAACTACAGCGCCCCCCTCAAGGTAACGGTACGCCTCATCAACACCGAAACGGGCGAAGTGAAGGAACAACCTGTATTCATGGGCGATTTCCCGCTCATGACCGAGCAGGGTACCTTCATCATCAACGGCGCGGAGCGCGTCATCGTAAGCCAGCTCGTCCGCTCACCGGGCGTCTATTTCGGCGACCAGATAGATAAGGACGGCAAGCATCTTTACAGTGCCCAGGTGATCCCTAACCGCGGTGCGTGGCTCGAGTACGAGACCGACAGCAATGAAATACTGCATGTCAAGATCGACCGCCAGCGCAAGGTATCGGTTACGGCACTTATTCGTGCGCTCGGCTACGGCAGCGACGCGCAGATACTGGATCTTTTGGGTGAAGAGGAAAGGCTTCTCAACACCCTCGAAAAGGATACAACAAAATCCACCGAGGAAGGCCTCATTGAAATTTACAAGCGGCAGCGTCCGGGCGAGCCTCCCACCGAGGAAAGCGCACGGAGCCTTTTGTATGCCCTTTTCTTTGACGCCAAGCGCTACGACCTCGCGCGCGTAGGCCGCTATAAATTTAATAAGAAGCTTTCGCTCGCCTCACGTATCGCAGGGCACGAATGCGCTGAAAACATCATACACCCGGCTACGGGCGAACTCTTAAAGGCTGAGGGCGAAAGCATCACCCGCGAGGAGGCAAAAGCCATCCAGAACGCGGGCGTATATGCAGTATACGTAATGGCTGCGGGTAAAAAGCTTAAAATCGTAGGCAACCGCTTCGTCGAAGCCGCAGACTATGTAAAGTTTGACCCCGAGCTTGCGGGCATTAACGAAAAGGTGCATCACCCCACGCTTATTAAGCTCCTTAAAGAGGGTGAAGACCTTGGAGAAGACGGCCTTAAGGCGCTTCTTAGGGCAAACCTCAACGAGCTTGTGCCGCGCCATGTTATCCCCGATGATATTATCGCATCCGTGAGCTATCTTATGGGCCTGCCCTATGGTATCGGCCGCACGGACGATATCGACCATTTGGGCAACCGCCGCATCAGGAGCGTCGGTGAACTCTTGCAAAACCAGATCCGCGTCGGCATGACGCGGCTTGAGCGCGTGGTACGCGAGCGCATGTCGCTGCAGGATATGGAAACGGCGATGCCAAGTAACCTCATCAACATCCGTCCCGTGACAGCCGCGATCAAGGAGTTCTTCGGATCCTCGCAGCTTTCGCAGTTCATGGACCAGACCAACCCGCTTGCGGAGCTTACGCATAAGCGTCGTTTGAGCGCACTTGGCCCGGGCGGCTTGAACAGAGAGCGCGCAACGTTTGAAGTCCGTGACGTGCACTTTTCGCACTACGGCCGCATGTGCCCCATCGAAACGCCTGAAGGACCCAACATCGGCCTTATCAACTCGCTTTCCACCTATGCGCGCATCAATAAGTACGGCTTCATCGAAGCACCGTACCGCAAGGTAGATTTAAAAAACAAGAATATCCTCGACACGATCGACTATCTCACCGCGGATGAAGAAGACGATTTCATGGTGGCACAGGCAAACGAGCCTACCGTCGAAAAGGACGGCAAGGTGTGGTTTAAGAAGGAGCGCGTCGTTGCGCGCCTCCGTGACGAGATACTCGAAGTGAAAAATACGGAAGTCCAGTACATGGACGTTTCACCCAAACAGCTCGTTTCGGTGGCAACAGCCATGATACCCTTCCTCGAAAACGACGACGCGAACCGTGCGCTCATGGGCTCAAACATGCAGCGTCAGGCCGTTCCTCTCCTTGTACCGCAAGCGCCTATCGTCGGCACCGGTATGGAGTTTAAGGCAGCCTACGACTCTGGTGTGCTCATTATCGCGGGTGCTGACGGCGTTATTAAATCCGTGAGCTCCAGTAAGATCGTACTTTTGTGCGACGACGGCCGCGAGATTAATTATAAGCTCATTAAATTTAAACGTTCCAACCAGGGCACCTGCATTAACCAAAGGCCCATCATAAAGAAAGGACAGCGCGTGAAAAAAGGTGACGTGCTGGCCGACGGCGCTTCCACGGACAACGGTGAAATTGCGCTCGGACGCAACATCCTCATCGGCTTTATGACGTGGGAGGGTAACAACTACGAGGACGCGGTGCTTATAAGTGAAGAGCTCGTACGCGACGATATCTACACCTCCATTCACATTGAGGAGCACGAAATCGAAGCGCGCGACACGAAGCTCGGCGAGGAAGAGATCACCCGCGACATCCCCAACGTCGGCGAAGACGCATTGAGCGACCTCGACGAGCGCGGCATCATCCGCATCGGCGCGGAGGTGCGCTCGGGCGACATCCTCGTGGGCAAGGTCACCCCCAAGGGCGAAACCGAGCTTACCGCGGAAGAACGCCTGCTTCGCGCCATCTTCGGCGAGAAGGCGCGCGAGGTGCGCGACACCTCCTTGCGCGTGCCGCACGGCGAGGGCGGTATCATCGTGGACGTGAAGGTGTTCACGAGGGAAAACAAAGACGAACTCTCCCCGGGCGTCAACGAGCTCGTGCGCGTATATATCGCGCAAAAGCGCAAGATCTCCGTGGGCGAAAAAATGGCGGGACGCCACGGCAACAAGGGCGTTATCTCGCGCATCCTCCCCGTGGAGGATATGCCCTTCCTGCCCGACGGCAGGCCGCTTCAGATCGTGCTCAACCCCTTGGGCGTGCCTTCGCGCATGAACATCGGGCAGGTTTTGGAGCTCCACCTCGGCATGGCGGCAAAGAGCCTCGGTATCAACATCGCAACGCCGGTCTTCGACGGCGCTTCCGAGGAGGACATCAAGGACATGCTCGTGGATGCGGGCAAGGATGCCGACGGCAAGACGATGCTCTACGACGGCCGCTCCGGCGAACCGTTTGAAAACCGCGTTTCGGTGGGCTATATGTACTATCTCAAGCTCCACCACCTTGTGGACGACAAGATCCACGCGCGCTCCACAGGCCCGTACTCGCTCGTGACGCAGCAGCCGCTTGGCGGCAAGGCGCAGTTCGGCGGCCAGCGCTTCGGCGAAATGGAAGTGTGGGCGCTCGAAGCCTACGGCGCGGCAAACACCCTACAGGAGATCCTCACCGTCAAGAGCGACGACGTGGTCGGCCGCGTTAAGACCTACGAGGCCATCGTGAAGGGTGAAAACGTGCCCGAACCGGGCGTGCCGGAATCCTTCAAGGTTCTCATGAAAGAACTTCAGTCCATCGGCCTGGATGTCCGC
>JAEWZS010000205.1 GCA_023458355.1 Bacillota bacterium | reverse complement strand
GGAAGCTCTATGCTTTCCTTGCCGATAAACGGCTGCCCCATCGCCTCTAATATGCTCTTGCCGCGCCCGGGCATCACAAGCCTGTCTGTACACCACCGCGCTTTTGTCGGCCCCAAAAGCATACAGTACATATAGCGGAAATCCTTTTTGTCGGAGAAGCGCTTTTCAAACAAAAGCACTTCGTCTTTAAGCATCGCGTTTACCGTGAGCTTTCCAAAACCCGGATGTGCCATATCGCGGCGCTGGGGTTCCAAGCACACCTCCGCGAAGACCCCAACCTCAAGCTCACGCGTCTCCTTACCTCCGTTTGTGAGCGTAAGCCGCCGCACCTCGGCATTTCGCTGCGGGGAAACGCATACCTCAAGGTTTGCCTTAATATCGTTTTCCTCGCGCAAAAATGTGACTTTATGCGGTTCAAGAATGGTTTTTAGCTCGCCGTCATTCGGCCCTGACGGAATGGCACCGACCGGCCATGTGTTTTTCCCGTCACGCACGGCTACATGTACTCCCGAATCGGAGCGTAGAATGTCATTGCGCCATCGCGTGAGCATCACCCCGTTGCAGCGGCTAAACGACAGCGAGCTGTCACACATAAACACCGTGTACTGCCCGTTTGTAAGTATCTGTGCCTCGGGTATCTGCCCGCCGCCGCGCACAGTCCGAACGCGGGGCTCTTCCTCCCTGTAGCCGCCGTCCTCTCGGTATACTCCGCTTTTATATTCGCGTATGGTGATTGCCATGGACGGACGCCGCTCCTCAAGCAGTACGCGCGTCGCCCTGATTTCCGGTATACTTAAGAAACGCTTTTGCAGTATGTTTTTGTTGAGCACATTGTTCATAGCGCATAGGCTCATGCCCTGATGGTGCGCCATAAAGCTTTTTACAAACGCAAACTCCTCGCCTGCGCGCAGGCGACTTTCCGTATAGTCCACAGCCTCGAAAAAGCCGTATTCAGAAAGTGCCCCCATCCCTTTTAAGCGTAGAAGGTTATCGACAGCCGCTTTTGGCTTCACCGCAAGCGCAAGCGCACTTGCATAGGGCGCAACCACCTTTTCACGCTCCCGCTCTGCCTGTAAACCCAAAGACGGTACGCCAAACGCGCGGTATTGGTAATACATCGAGCGATCAAACACGAAATAGCCGCTTTCCGATATGCCCCACGGCATATTTTCCGCATACGCTCTTTGTGTATTGACTGCATTTGAAGAGCTTTCATCAAGTAAGGTAAATGGGATGCTTCCTGTAAACAGCACGGGCATGAGATATTCAAACATTGTGCCGCCCCAGGATAGAAGCGTACGACCGCCCGACGCGATGGTCAAAAGCCGTCCTAGATTTTGCCAATGCTTCGTTTCAATCTGCCCGAGGGCTATTGCCATAAGGCTTGTGAGCCGCGCCTCCGACGCGATCAGATCATACCAAGATTTTGACAGAACCCCGTTGGATGCATCAAACCCAATATGGAACAGTGACCTTTCGCTGTCGTAGAGCGCTGTAAAATCCATTTCTGCGGCAAGTGACCGACAGCGTGCAGCAAGACTCATGGCATCCTTTCCATCAAGTTGAAGAAGCGCCTGTTCCGCTGTAAGAAGACATGCCGCGAGGTTGCCGCTGTCAACGGTTGAAACATAACGCGGCGACAATACGCTTCTATTTTGAAGCTCATACCAGTTGTAAAGGTGCCCGTTCCATTTTTCCAATGCCTCGATGCTTGTGAGCATTAGATTTAGCCGCTTTTTGAGCTCTTCTGCATCAATGAACTTCAAATCATAAGCGCTCACGCAAGCAAGTAACCCCATGCCTATATTAGTGGGCGAGGTATTCCGCACAGGCGGTTTCCACGGCACACATTGAAAATTATCGGGCGGCAGATAAGCGCTTTTTTCATCGCAGAAAGTCTCAAAATACCGCCATGTCGCGCGTGCGGTCTCGTTTATAAACGCGCTTTCCTCCTCGTTGAGTTCCTCTTCTTCATACGGGCGATCAAAGCGCATCACGGCATAAGGCGCCAGGAGAAATGTTATACCGAGGAGCAGTGAAAATAGCGGTGCGTTAGAAAAAAGAGCAACAAAAATCAGCGCTGCACCTACAGCGGGGCAAACCCACAGCGCTTTATAATAGCTTATCGGGGTTGAAATCTTTTGCCCTGCACTTTGTGCCGCGGTTTGCCATTCCAACAGTTTTTTATGCGAGCGATGTACCCGATAAAGCGTTCGAACGACCGCGTCGAGCATTTTATATGCAGCATAGGGGAGTGTCATAAGCGTGAGAACAGCGCGCACAAACGGCACGAACTGCTCCTTGAGCGCGCCCGAAGGATCATCCTGCCTCTTTTTTCCGAAGATGGAACACAAGAGCACAATAAAGTTGATAAGAAGCCCATCTAAAATCGCCAGAAGCGCCAACAAACTGTAAAGCTCGAAGCCCGTAAACGGTGTGCACAAAAGCGCCAACAACACCGCCGGCAAAACGAGGCTTTTTGCCATGTTAATAATCATTTTTGCGCGGGAAAGCGAGCTTAACGGGCTTTCCAATTTTGTACCCGCCGCATCCTTAAGCCGTTTTGACGAAAACGTAATCAGCTGCCAGTCGCCCCGAAGCCACCGATGCTGCCGTTTCCACCATGAGACAAAGGATGTCGGTTCGCTGTCATAGAGCGCAACATCTCCCATAAAGCCCGCCCTTAAAAAGCAGCCCTCCAAAAGATCATGGCTCAATACTGCATTGTCGGGTATCCAATAGGTCAATGCACTTTGAAACGCGTCAATATCGAATATGCCCTTGCCGCCAAATACGCCTTCGCCGAAAATATCCTGATAGAATTCGCCTGCAGCGGCGGAATAGGCGTCAAGCCCGAAGTCACCTGATACGAGCCGGGCAAACCTTGATTTTGCTGCACCCGAGGCAAGCGATCGCATACGCGGCGCGATTACGCCGTAGCCCTCACGTATCACGCCATACCGATCGGCAACGGGCTTGTTTAGAGGGTGCGCCATAGCGCCTATAAGCTCAAGCAGCGCCTCTCGGGGCAAAAGCGTATCCGCGTCAAGCGTAAGGCAGTATTTTAAGCCCTCAGGCACCGGGTCGCTTATTAATAAAAAAGGTTCATCGTTACCGTTTGTAAGGAGGTTAACAAGGTCCATGAGCGCACCTCGTTTGCGCTCGCGCCCCATGTAGAGGCTGTCGTGCGTGTTCCACTCCCGTCTGCGGTGCAAATAAAAGAAAATAGGAACATCCTTTTGGTATTTTTTGTTAAGCGCCGCTGTCATGGATTTTGCGAGTTCTAATAACTCCGCTTCCCCCTCGTTTTCCTCGGCGTCGCCGTCTTTAAAATCCCCCAATATGGCAAAAAAGCAGTTTTTATAAGGGTTTGCCAGGTAGTGCGTTTCAAGCTGCTCCAGACCCGAACGTACCGATCCCTCGCTTGTAACAAGCGTCGGCACCACGACAAGGGTTTTATGCTCCTCCATTACGCCCGAGCGCAGATCCATGCGCGGTATGCGGCGCACGGGAACAGCACGGGAGAAAAAGAACACCGCAGTGCAATGTGCGAGGCTCCACGCAGGAATAAGGCTTAAAAGAAAACCCGCAAAACCAAGCGGCATGCACAAAAGTGCAAGTACCGCGGTAAGTACTGCCTCAAACGCGAGATAAAGCATCAGTCTCTTTTTTTGCGTAAAACTCGTGTAATGCTTATCAGGCCTAAGCGACGAAAAAAGTTCTGTTTGTCCTTCTCCGAAAAGGTAGTATCCGGCTTCGGCGCGCTTTCCATCGCGGTTCTCGGTTAAACGCACGGCGGTACGCGCTACCACCGTTTCCGCCACGTTTAGCCGCCTGGCCGCACGCTCCGCTTGTGCGCGGTAATAAGCGCGCGTCGCGGTGTCCATGTTTTTATACTCCTTTTTCTCCCGCAAAATGCGCTCCACAATCGAATAGCTTTCAAAGTGGGAAGGCCAATCTATCCCATCCAAAAACCGAAGGCTTGCGATGGCGTTGTTTACGCGCACGGAGGAGGATGACAGCAGGCTTCGATTCCGCGTCATGAGCGTTTCAAAATCCGCATCCTCTCTGCAAAGGCAGTTTGTGAGCGATTGGAGGAGTGCGTATTCGTCACGCTCCTCGAGCCGGCTTATAAGAAAATCCGCGCTTGCGGGGTTCTTTGAAAGTGCAAGCTTTTCAAAGATCGCCTCTTGCTTTTGCTCTGGCTTCTCCTTTAAAAGCTGTTCGAGAGCCACCTGGGCTCGATCATACTGCTCGACGACGTCATAGGCGGCCGCAGCTTCAAGTGCCAGAAGTTTTATGAGCGCAATCCTAAGCATATTGGGCATCAGCCAAAGTTCACGCATGGAAAGCGGCCTTACACTTTGGAACGCGTTTAAAAAGCCCGTAAGAAACGCTTCCTCCACACGGCCTTCCCTATGCCCCACCATGGCTGCTGCTATGCGATACACATGCGGCAGCCCCACATACTCGCCCTGCGCGCACACGGGAAGGCGCGCTTCCGTAATCTCCTCGAGGTTATTTCGCACGGCGATGATGTTTTTTTCCACAATGTAAAACTCGTCGCGCAATCTTTCTGCAGCCGGTGGAATTTCCTTGGCTTTTTCATAGCGTTCAAGTGTAAGCTTGTAGAGCGCTTTGAGCATGCGCCTGTCCGTACCGATTTGCGGGAAAGCCGCAATCTCCTGTTGCCGTGCTTGTCGCGTACGAAGCGCCGCAATCTCAGATGCGTGCGTTTCCATCGCCTCAGCATTGAGCGGTACACTCAGTAGGCCGAAATAAGTCCTGTTTTGCAATAACACGAAGAACGCCTCCCATGACGCAGATAAAATAGTATCTGCGAAAACGGTGAGGCGTATGAAAAAATCGAAGAGGCTCGCAATGTGCTAAGCACACGCCAGCCTCCTACGAAATTAAATATTTATTTTCTTAATGCGAGTTAGAAATCTGCTGTTCCTGTTCCTTTATAATCTTCTTCTCAGCCAATTCAGCACGAGTCTCTGCAAGCGAGCAGGCTTGCGTAAGCTTATCGAGTTCTCTAACAATTTCATCAAGGAAAGCGTCCACCTCCGCGGGGTCGTATCCTCGGAATGCTCGGCTGAATTTTTTATGGATGATATCGTCTCGCGTCATATAAGTCTCCCTATACGGAACGGCGCGCCAAAGACAAGGGCATTGGCGCGCGCATCTAAGCATGAGTTTTGAAAAAGAGCTATTGTGCCGAGTAAATCAAAAATGCAAGAAACGCATGTATGATTAAATCGGTACTAAATTGCCGCTTCCCCGTTGCCTATAACGTCGCAATTGGCGGGAGCGACTACAAAAATGCCGCGCGACACTTTATAGATGGTGCCGTTGAGGGCATAGATGGCGCCGGCCATAAAATCGAGGATACGCTGTGCGCAGTCGATCTCCAGCTCCTCCATATTGACGATAACAGGCTTGCGGCTCTTGAGGTTATCGATGATGTTCTGCGTGTCCTCATAGCTGATGGGATGATAAACGATCATCTTCATCTGTGCCTGTGAGGGGATGTTGATCACGTTCGAACTTGCGGCAGCACCCTTACGCTTGCCGCGATTGCCGATATCCACGACGTTATCATCGCGGATGACCTCTTCATCGTAGGCTTCGGCGCCGTACATTTCGTCGTCTTCGGCTTCCTCAAGACCTATGAAATCCAACAGTTTTTTAACGAACCCTTCCATACTATTCCTCCATTGTAATTTTTTTGGCGCTTGGAGAAATAAGAAACATTGAAAGTTTTGCGGCGCAGCGTATATATATGTAAGCCTTGCCTCCGCCTTATTTCCTTGGGCCGAACAGCGCCGTTCCGATGCGCACCATTGTAGCCCCTTCAATAATGGCGGACATATAATCCCCGCTCATGCCCATGGAAAGCTCTTCCATGGATACGTTTGGGAAAGCGTACGATGTAAGCTTCTCACTTAACTCCCGAAGCTTTGAAAAATAATGCCGTGCCTCCAAATCCTCACAAGGGGGCGGTACGCACATAAGACCTTTTACACGGATGCTTGAAAATGATTGAAGCGTTTCGGTAAACGAAAATAGTTCAACGGGCGCAATGCCGCCTTTTTGCATCTCTTCGCCGATGTTGACCTCGATGAGAACATCCTGCTTCGTTTCAGGATCGAAACGATCGAGTGCTTGCGCGAGGGATAGCCTGTCCAAAGAATGAATAAGTTTAACCTTACCCTTTACATATTTTACCTTATTTGTCTGTAATTGTCCAATAAAATGGATGCCGAAAGATGAATTTTTATAAAATTCGTACTTTTCAAGAAGCTCCTGCACGCGGTTTTCGCCCACATTCTCAATTCCCGAAGGAATAATTTGTGCAACTTTATCCACACTCATAAATTTTGTTACAGCGATGAGCGTAATATCCTCGCGCCTTCTCCCTGCTTCTTTTGCGGCTTTTGCAACATTGTCGAGAACAACCGTGCAGTTTTCTGCAATTGTCATAAGATTACCCCCTTTTATGAACACACTACATGCTAAGAAACCATGGGATTGTCAAGGGGCACACCCCTTGACTATAATCCGGCTTTGACGACATGTACGTCAAAACGGATGAAAGCCACAGGATTTCGCACCTTTCACGCCTTACCGCCCGGAAATGCGCAGCATTTTAGGTAAGGCGTGCAACCTCAAAAAAGTGACGTAGGTCACTTTTTTGACACACACGCGGCGGGATGAGATTATCCCACCCTACAAGAAGTTCCCTCCCATGTAGGGCGGCATGCCCACATGCCGCCGCGGTTTTTTGCGTGTATTTTTGATAGCCTATTACGGTTTTATATACCTTTGCCCGGCACCCAAAGTATCCGACGCATTCCTTGCACGGATAACAGCGCGGTCGCCGCTTACGGCCAGCACTTCTACCTCCACACGCTCCGTGCCGTCGGACATAACAAGCTCAATGCCCGGTATGCCTTCCTTAACCGTAATCGCGTCAAGAGGTACGTCAAAGCCGGCTGCGTCCTTGCGGATGGTCGCCTTGAGGCTCCGTGCGTTTAAAAGCGAGCCTATGTCCTCGTTAAACTCGATGAGGTTTACAATACCCGTTTCGTTGATTATAGGCGCAAGCGCAGTGCCCGTGTAGGGCCTGTCCACATACCCTTCAAACACCACCGTATACTGCTCGTCCTTCGTAACGCGAAATGCAGAGCCTCTTTGGGTGTTAAATGCGATGTACCAGTGCGAGCTGTCGACCATGCGGTACAAAAGGTTGCCCGAAACCGCTCCCGTGCCGCCTGCAGCGCCCTTTATAACGGAGTTCACGAGATCGGCGTTGACATTATCAAGCTTAGCTACGTTCAACACATCCTCGTAGCCGTCAAAGTAAAAGCTCACCACACCGTCGCGCACGGCGGTCACAGAGCTTCGCCAACCCGCAAGCGTATCGAGCTGCTGCTGTTCCGCTAAATAAAGGGCTGTGAGTGTTTCGGAAGGCTGCACATTGGTATTAAGATATTCGGCGCGTTGCTTTAGTAAGCTTGTCAGCTCATTTTGCAGCGCTAAAAGATCGCCCGTGGCGCCTTTCATGATAAGCGCTACAATCTGCTCTTTTTTTTGCCCAATCTGAAGCGTTATATTTTCAAGGCCGGGGTTATCGATGCCTAAAAGCAGGTTCTGCTGCTCTTTAAATACGTCTCGCTGCGCACGGATCACGGACTGCGCCATTTCGTCGCTGTAGCCCCACTTATAGACCTCGGCGACCGCTGTGCCGCTCGTCACGGAAGCACCCTCATTGACAAGGTACTCCACCCTGTCGTAGCGGTCTACGCTATAGGTGGTCTCCTCTCTGATGGCAGCAGCGCTCACGCTCATCTCCATACGAAGGGTATTTTCACTCAATACACCCTCACCGCCGCCTCCCGTGAGAATCACGACGAGTGTTACGATAAGCGCAACGAGTATACCTACAAAAATATAGAAGCGTGTTTTAACTTTTTTCCTCTGTCTTGCGATATGTGTCACTCCCTTGCACGGCCTTTACTCGTTTACCGCGTACCCTTTCTTTTTCGAAAGGCCGTTTTGGCGGTCGAAGTTTTCCTTGTTCTTTGAGACGTATACTTCATAAAGCTCGTCTGCGGTAAAACCCGCGCGGATGCACATGCTTATAAAAAAATGCAGCACGTCAACAAGCTCTTCCTTCACGGCGGCGGGGTCAATTTCCTTCTTGTTCTTCCACCACTTGAAGTTGACCTCATTGAGAAGCTCGCCCAATTCCGCCATTACGGCAAGCACGTCCTTTTGCATCCATTCCTCAAAACTAATACCCTCAAGTCCCCTGCGCACAGTGATATCGTCGTCGAGGGATTTTTGCATTTGAAAGATTGTGTCAAGCTTGTCCATAGTTTTTACTCCCCCAACTAAATCCTGAAATATCGTCGGTCTATTTGCCGCCGGCCTGTGTCAAAATTGTTCGTAATCTTTAAGGGCTCCTGCTTTTGCCGGACGTTAGGGTCCTCGGGCCAAATATCCTCACCAATCTAAATCCATGATTTAGTTGGTGGAACAATTTTACCACTCCATAATGCGTTTTTCTATATCCTTTTGCTTCTCGCCCATACGGCCTACAAACGCACCGCAGATGCGGTTAGGATCGAATACGTACGGGATGATGGCTCGAACACTCTCCATGGTAACGCTTTCGATGCGCTCCATGATCTCCTCCTCGGTGTGCACCTTGCCGCGCAACAGCTCTGCCTTGCCTATAGCGTTTGAGCGTGCGGAGGTGCTTTCCTGACCGAGCATGTAGCTGCCTTTTAACTGCTCCTTGCTGCGCTTGAATTCCTCCTCGGTGATGCCCTCTTTTACGATTTTATCGAGCTCTTCAAGCATCAGCTTCACGACCTCTTCCGCCTGCTTCTCACCGGTGCCTGCATAAAGCGCGAAGTAACCGTCGTCAGCATAGGCCGATGGGTAGGAATAGATGGAATACGCAAGCCCGCGCTCCTCGCGGATGTTTTGGAAAAGCCTCGAGCTCATGCTGCCGCCCAATGCGTTATTGAGCACAAAAAGCGGGTATTGCCTGTCATCGTCGTTTTTATAGCCCGGTAGACCTAAGCAGATATGCACCTGCTCGACATCTTTCTCAATGGACTTAAACGCGCGCTTGTTTGTGATAACGCACTGCGGCTTGTTCTCCTTAAAGGAAGGCGAGCCACCCAAAAAATTCTTTTTCAGTACGTCTAAGAGCTTTTCGCGCTCAAAATTGCCCGCGCAGGCGACGACGATGTTGTTAGGCTGGTAATGCCTGTCCATATAGCCTTTAATGGCTTCCCCCGTAAAGG
>JAEWZS010000204.1 GCA_023458355.1 Bacillota bacterium | reverse complement strand
CCTCAAGCGAGGACAATTCCGTTATCCAGGCGGAGATTGCAAAAACCGTGGCTGAAAAGCGCGGCTTGACGGTTGTTGAGCAGCCCGTGACCAACGCCAACGAGGTGCAGCAGGCCATGCAGTCGCTTGCGGGTAAGTGCGACGCCATGTACCTACCCACGGATAATACGCTCGCCTCTGGCATGCCCACCATAGGCGCGGTCGCCGAGGAATATAAAATTCCCGTAATCTGCGGCGCAAGCACCATGGTAGACGACGGTGGGCTTGCTACCCTTGGCATCAACTACTATAACCTTGGCTACCAGACAGGTGAAATGGCGGTGCGCGTGCTCCGCGGTGAATCGACTGCCGCAATGCCCGTTGAGTCGCTCAAGGATTTCGATTTCACCATCAACGGCAATGTAGCGGAAGCTATCGGCATCACCATTCCCGATGAATTAAAGCAGTATGTCACGATGGAATGAGTATGCGTTCTGAGTGGTTAATATTGCATAAAAATTTATTATATATTATCTCTTGACATATACGGCGTGCTTACGTTATAATCCATCTCAATAAATGCGAGTACGCGGAACAAAAATGCGGTTTGGCCTTTTTAGAGAGCTTCCGGGCGGTGTAAGGAAGCAGGGCTGCGCTTTGATACATCCGCGGAGCAGCCCGAAGAAAAGCGAAAGCTTATTAGACCGGTGCCGGGGTCGCCCGTTATAGCGATAGGGTATCTTGCGTACCCGATGAGGTCTTTGCCGCAAGGCATAGGCGAACAAAGGTGGTATCACGGCATTGCGCCCGTCCTTTGATGAATGTCAAGGGGCGGGCTTTTTGTTGTCACGCAAGTGTCCGATGGTCATTTGCAGGAAGCAAAAATGAGCCGCAGCCACCCATGAAAGCGCAAGAGAAAATTTTATAATAGTTTTTGGAGGAAGAACCATGAAGCACCTAAAGAACGCACTCGCCTTAATCCTCGCATTAGCGCTCAGCTTTACCGTGTTTGGCTGTGCAGCTGAGACGAACAACCCCTCTACTGCGGACGCAGACGCAACTCCCGCTGCAGCGACTGCTGCGCCCGAAACCTCCGCCCCGGCGACAGACGCACCGGAGGCTATGATCAACATCGGCATATTGCAATACGTCACCCATAATGCGCTCGACGACGCCCGCGAAGGCTTCATTAAGGCACTTGCCGATAATGGCTTCACCGAAGGTGTAAACGTAAGCTTCGATGTGCAAAATGCGCAGGCGGACAGCAATAACCTTTCCACCATGAGCAACCGTTTCGTGAACAACAAGGTCGATCTCGTACTCGCCATCGCAACACCTGCGGCGCAGTCCATCGCGTCGCTCACGAGCGATATCCCCATACTCTTTACTGCTGTGACCGACCCCGTGGATGCACGCCTTGTGGCGAGTGTAGAAGCTCCGGGCGGCAATGTAACAGGCACCAACGATATGAACCCCATAGCCGAGCAGTTTGACCTACTTGTAAAGCTCGCGCCCGAAGCAAAAACCGTAGGTATTATGTTTACCTCAAGTGAGGATAACTCCGTGTTGCAGGCTGAGATTGCCAAAGCCGAAGCTGAAAAACGCGGCCTTGCGGTTGTGGAGCAGACCGTGACCAACGCTAATGACGTACAGCAGGCAGCACAGTCCCTCGTAGGTAAGTGCGACGCCATCTACATCCCCACGGATAACACGCTCGCTTCTGCCATCCCCACCCTCGGTGCAGTCGCCGAAGAGGCTAAAATACCCGTTATTTGCGGCGAGGCGAACATGGTATTTGGCGGCGGGTTTGCAACACTCGGCATCAACTACTTCAACCTCGGCTACCAGACAGGTGAAATGGCCGTGCGCGTATTGAACGGTGAATCGACCGCGACCATGCCCGTAGAGTCGCTCAAGGAGTTTGATTTTACCATTAACGGCAACGTGTCGGACTCTATCGGCATCACAGTTCCTGAAGACCTACAGGAGTTTGTGATTCGCCCGTAAACTGTATATGAACGACCTTGCGCGGGTACTTTATAAGCCTAACCGCGCAAGGTTTTCCCAATTTGATTATTAGGAGAGTATCCATGCTTCCAATCCTTCACGGCGCGGTATCCTTAGGGCTGCTATGGGCGCTTATGACCATAGGCGTGTTCATCACCTACCGCGTGCTAAAATTTTCGGACCTTACGGTGGATGGCTGCCTTGTTACCGGCGCTGCCATTGCCGCGCGCATGATTACAGACGGTACTGATCCCTACATTGCTACAAGTGTCGCCATGCTTGGCGGCATGGCCGCAGGTGCTGCTACGGGGCTTTTGCATACCAAACTAAAGATTCCCGGGCTGCTTTCGGGCATCCTTACGATGATCGCCCTCTATTCTGTCAACATACGCATTATGGGTAAGGCGAACATATCGCTATTGAAGATTGATACCGTATATACACCGCTCCAAGCAATGGGCCTTTCGCAGAAAAACGCCGTGCTCCTGCTCGGCGTTGTATGCGTTTTTGTAATCATATGCGCCCTTTACTGGTTTTTCGGCACAGAGCTTGGCAGCTCTATACGCGCTACGGGCAACAACCCCGGCATGATACGCGCACAGGGGGTTAACACGGATACGATGATCATCATAGGGCTTATTATAAGCAATGCCCTCGTTGCTCTCTCGGGCGCGCTCATCGCACAGTACCAGCAGTATGCCGATATCCAAATGGGTACAGGTGCTATCGTAATCGGCCTTGCGTCGGTCATCATAGGCGAGGTTCTGTTTGGCAAGCGCAACTTTTTCAACAACCTCCTTTCGCTCGCTTTGGGTGCTATTGCCTACCGCATCATCATAGCGCTCGTGTTGGAGCTCGGCATGGAAACAACAGACCTCAAGCTCTTTACCGCCATCACGGTAGCGCTTGCGCTCGCCATGCCCATCGCCAAAGAAAAGCTTGCGAAATTTAAGAAGAGCTAAGGAGAACCTGCCATGCTTACCATACAAGGCCTCGGAAAAACATTCAACAAAGGCAGCGTCAACGAACGCGTAGCGCTTGAAAACATCTCCTTCACGCTAAGCGAAGGGGATTTCGTGACCGTCATAGGCGGCAACGGCGCGGGTAAATCTACGCTTCTCAACGCCATTGCGGGTGTTTACCCCATCGACTGCGGCAGTATTCTAATAGATGGTACGGATGTAACACGCCTGCCCGAACACAAACGCGCGAAGCTACTTGGCCGCGTGTTTCAAGATCCCATGATGGGTACAGCTGCAAGTATGGGCATCGACGAAAACCTCGCGCTTGCCATGCGGCGCGGCACGAAGCGCTGCCTTCGCTGGGGTGTGCCGACAAAGGAACGCGAAAGCTACAAATCCACTCTCGGTGCGCTCGGACTCGGCCTCGAAACACGCCTTACGGCAAAGGTTGGCACATTATCAGGCGGACAACGCCAAGCGCTAACGCTCATCATGGCGACCATCAAGCGCCCGCGCGTACTACTTCTTGATGAGCATACAGCCGCACTCGACCCTCATACAGCCCAAAAGGTGATGGAGGCAACCGATAAAATCATACGCGACAACAAGCTAATAACGCTCATGGTAACGCACAACATGAAGCAGGCGCTCGCCTTCGGCAACCGCCTCATCATGATGGATAAGGGCAGCATAATCCTTGACATTCCTGAAAGCGAAAAACGGCAGTTGAGCGTGCAGGACCTGATGGATAAATTTGCGCAGGCAAGCGGCGAAAGCCTCGCCACCGACCGCGTGCTGCTTGCATAAAACAAGCGCTCGAAAGCGTAAATACGAATTGCTTTTTTGCCCCGTATCCTGTATAATTTCCTTTGCGCAGCAATAACAAGCCGCAAATTAGATATTGGAGAGGTATCGAAGCGGTCATAACGGGGCTGACTCGAAATCAGTTTGAGGGAAACTTCACGTGGGTTCGAATCCCACCCTCTCCGCCAATGCAAAAGGCACCCTTAAGGGTGCTTTTTGTTTTGGCGGAGTGAAATTTGCCTTATCAGGCAAGTGAAATAGCTCCGCTGTGAAATGCTTGCTCCGCAAACGTAAAATACGCTGAGGCGTATAGGCAAATTTCATTTCACTGCGAACGAATGAGCAATTTCACATTTTGCGATAAGCAAATTATTTCACATCGGCGCAAGCTGATATTTCACCGGTTTGAGGACATCAGTAATGCCCTTTGGGTATGCCGTGATTTCAGCGGCCTGGATTTCGTGTCAGGACGTTACTTCGTCAGAGAGAGCTTGGACCCTTTACGTGACGGGTCGCGTCAAGAGCGGCTCTACCTCCCTTGACGCGCTGCCGACAAGCGGATATATTGTAAACAGGCTGTCGAACAGTCCGGTCTTGGCGTTCATTTTACTAAACAAGGCTTCTTGACTGGTTTTCCAAGGCAAGACATTACAAGATTCAAAATTATCATTCTG
>JAEWZS010000203.1 GCA_023458355.1 Bacillota bacterium | reverse complement strand
CTGCCTACTTTACCTCGGTGCTTCTTGATACGAGCGTTATGTCAACTGCAGCCCAGACCGGAATTTTCCTTGGCGCAACCCTGTTTGGCGGTTTTATTGCCGCATTTTGCGGACTCCTTATTGGCGTCCCGACACTTCGCCTGCGCGGCGACTATCTGGCAATCGTTACCCTGGGCTTTTGCGAGGTCATTCGCGCTCTGATGCGTATATTAAAGGTCACCGGCGGCGCAATAGGCTTAACGGGTATCCCCCAGTATGCCTCGCTTCTGTGGGTATATGCCTTTATGATTCTGGCGATTTATATCTGCAGGAATTTTATGGACTCCTCGTACGGCCGTGCTTGTATGGCCATACGCGAAAATGAAATTGCTGCGAGCACCATGGGCATCAACGTTTCGCGTTACAAGGTGATCGCATTTATCACTTCAGCGTTCATTGCGGGTATCGCAGGCAGTATGTATGCGCATCTGTTGCGGTATCTGCACCCGGACGTATTCAGCTATGCTAAATCAACCGACTTCCTCGTATATCTCTATGCGGGCGGCGTAGGCAGCATCAGCGGTGCCCTGTTGGGCGGCTTTTTCCTAACATTGTTACCGGAAGTTTTGCGGTTCATGTCGGAATGGCGCCTGGTCATATATGGCGCACTGCTCCTGTGCATCATCCTGTTCAGACCTGCAGGTCTCTTTGGCGGTAAGGAATTTGCCTTCCTAAAGCTGAAGACGGGTGGTGTCAAGGTATATGGTTTCTCATCGCTGAAAAACATCGGCAAAAATAAAAAGAACAAAGCTGAGCCGATGGGGGAGGAGCAAAAATGAGCGTATTAAAGGCTGACCACATCAGCATTCAATTCGGTGGCCTTCGCGCTGTTGACGATTTCTTCCTCGAAATTGAAGAAGGTAGCCTCGGGGCGATTATCGGCCCGAATGGTGCAGGCAAAACCACGGTGTTTAACATGCTTACGGGGCTTTATGCTCCCACCGAGGGCGAAATTTACGTAGATGGTAACTCTATGAAAGGTAAAAAACCACATGAGTTTACCCAAGCGGGCCTCGCACGTACGTTCCAAAATATCCGCCTGTTCGGCAGCTGCTCGGTGCTTGACAATGTTAAAACCGCGCATACTCTACGGTGTAACTACGGCTATACAAGCATGCTGTTCCGCGGCAAAAAGTATAACGCTGAAGAAAACCGCATTACAGAGGAATCCATGGCACTGCTTGAACTTTTTGATCTTGCGGATAAAAAAGATCTGTTTGCGAAAAATCTTCCCTACGGCGAACAGCGTAAACTTGAGATTGTGCGCGCGCTCGCCACAAAACCCAAGCTGCTTCTGCTCGACGAGCCGGCAGCGGGCATGAACCCCAACGAGATTGACGATATCATATCGTTGATCAGGAAAATCAACAAAGAATTAAACCAGACCATTCTGATGATCGAGCATCATATGAAACTGGTCATGGCGATTGCACAATACATCAAGGTCATCGACTTCGGCATCACCATTGCGGAGGGTACACCGGAGCAGGTAAGGAATGACCCCAAGGTGATCGCCGCTTATTTGGGAGGTAATCCGGATGCACATGCTTGATGTACGGAACCTTAGCGTCAGCTATGGCGCGATAAAAGCCGTAAAAGGGATCGACTTTCACGTAGACGAGGGAGAAGTCGTTTCGTTGATCGGCTCAAACGGCGCGGGAAAAACAACCACCCTACGCACGATTTCCGGCCTTGAACGCGCCCGCTCGGGCGAAATACTGTTTGAGGGCAAGGATATTACCCGCGTTTCACCTCACGAGGTGGTAGGAATGGGGATCACGCATATTCCGGAAGGACGGCGCATCTTCACCAACCTCACCATTGCGGAGAACCTGCGCATGGCTGCAAGCCTGCGCAAAGATAAAGACCGCATCAAGCGGGATATCGATACGGTGTTCGACCGTTTCCCCCGCCTGAAGGAGCGCATGAATCAGCCAGGCCTAACACTTTCGGGCGGCGAACAGCAGATGCTCGCCGTAGGCCGTGCTATGGTCACACGCGGCAAGCTCATCATGATGGATGAGCCCTCCATGGGATTAGCCCCCATGATCGTGGAGGAAATATTTAACGTGATCTGCGAGCTCAGCAAGCAAGGATGTACCATTTTGCTTGTAGAGCAAAACGCGTTTATGGCACTGCAGTACGCAAACCGCGCCTATGTATTGGAAACAGGCAATGTGGCGCTTGAAGGGCCCGCAAACGAAATGCTTAAAAACCCGCGCGTAAAGGAAGCCTATCTTGGCACCTAAAATTATGTAGGCAGCTCCCAAAGGGGCATATTGAACAAAGAGGCGGCAAAGTATGACAAACGGCGATGATCAAAACCGAAAAATCGATACCACGGACGGCAGAGACACCACCTACGGTTCAGACTTCGCCTTCCGCATGAACCAAATTGACGAACCCAAATGGAAGCGCTACAGTTTGCTTTTCGGAAGCCTCTTAGGCTTTTTGATGGGTGCTGTGCTGTTTCTTCTGCCTGATTCGCTACTTGCAGAATCGGCGAGGCTCGTGGTTGTTTTTGTGGTTGCCATACTGCCCACACGCTTTTTTGAGCAGCGGGCTGAGCGCAGCATACGCTTTGCAAAAATCTGCATGGCGGTGAGTTTTCTAAGCTGCATTGTAGTTTATTCCGTTTTTCTGCTGCTAGGTTAATAGAATAAGAGAAACATGCCGCGCGCCAGGGGTACCTGCGCGCGGCATTTGTATGTCGGGAATTAGTCAAACGGAACTTAAATGCAGCAAAAACATACTCAAACATATGACAGCAAAAGTAAGAAGAAGGAGGAAGGCGCAATCGTTAAGGTGTTTGGAAGCTAAGTAAGCCATGTGGTATGGGTTAAGAACCCTAAATACGGGAAGTATAACTCTTTGAAAGGAGGGTTATATGTACCGAAAATTATCGATTGCCTTTTTAATTGCTTCCCTTGTCCAAGCCGGAATCATCGCGTTGTCTGAAGTCCTTGGTATCTCTAATCTCGGCGTTAGAATAACTTTGGGGCAACTGTTTATCCATGTGCTTGTAGGGCAGGCTGGCGGATTTTTGCTGATGGTTATAACACAAGGCATTACAAGTATAAGAAAAATGAACTTTATAGTTCTTGGCAGTATTTACGGGGTAATTGCTTGGATTGTATTAGTATTGGTTAACTCCGCACAGGGCAATATGCAAGCACCATGGACAAAAGGTTTGGCCACAGTAGTCGTAAGTCTACTTGCGTTTGTTGTATTTGGGTTGATATTAGCCTACATAATCAAAAAATTCAAAGAGCAAATCGTCAGGGATTAAAGGATAGTTGAAGGCCTTATCTCCGAAAAAACATCCCGGAATCAAAAAACATATTTGCTTTATCAAATCTTTACAAATCGGAAATACATACAATTTCCCTATGTAATTTGCGTCCAACATCGGACCTTGCATGGAGCATTGGCAAAAATCACAAAAGCCACCTAATATATAACACTTTTACATTTTTGCTCACACAATCCATATAGGATTCAAATTTAGTTGAGTTGATAAATATTATGATAATAATGCAATTCGATTAGGAGAATGGATATGACTGAAAGAAAAAGAAATATGCCCATTGAGGTTGTGGATATTACTACGCCGGCTCTCAATTCCATGTTGGGGAGGTACTTCATCGGCCAAACGGTGTTGCTGAACTTTGGAAATCGTCGAGGTGCTTGGGGCGGTATCATCAATCCCATTGACTCAGGCGTCAATGTATACT
>JAEWZS010000202.1 GCA_023458355.1 Bacillota bacterium | reverse complement strand
AACTTGCTCCCCCCCTTGTTTATGCTGAAGACATACTTTACAGAGGCAATTATGGTAACGAAGGTTATTGATGAGGTTTCTTTTGAACTAAAAGAGGATTTCGATTTTTCTTTTTTGTCGCAATATGGATCCGTATTTACCGTATTCGATAAGCAAGACTCAGGCAATTTATGTTTTGGTGTTAAAGACGGTGACAGGAAGTTATTTCTAAAAATAGCTGGCACTTCAACGACTAAAAGCCGCGCGAGTAAAGAAGAGGCAATCGATAGACTTATATCTACGATAACAATTTATGAAGATTTGCAGCATCCTAATTTAATACAACTAATTGACCATAAACCAATTGATGGTGGTTATCTTGCTATATTTGAATGGTTTGATGGTGCGTGTATGGGTAGACAATACAGTTCTTTTGATAAGTTTATTGCTTTACCCATAAATGAAAAACTATATATATACACTGATATACTTGTATTTCATCAGCATGTTCATACATGCAACTATGTGGCAATTGATTTTTATGATGGATGTATAATGTATGATTTTGAGAAACGCAGGACAATGATTTGTGATATAGAGTTTTATCATAAAAAACCTTATTTCAACCCGATAGGACGAATGTGGGGGTCGAGTCAACACATGTCACCGGAAGAATTTCAATTGGGCTCAGAAATTGATGAAAGATCCAATGTTTTTCTAATGGGTGCTACAGCGTTTCAACTGTTTGGAGGCGGACGTGACCGAACGTTAGAAAAATGGAGTGCGGGCAAGCATTTATTCAACGTTGCATCAAAAGCTATAAATGCAGATAGAAATTTGAGATATCCATCTATTGATGCATACATAAGCGACTGGAAGAAATCAGAAGCTATCGGTATCTTATCTGACCGGAGCTGACCGGGGCAGGCGGAGAAAAGCTAAAATTAAAAAGCACATTGTTTAGGGCTTTGTTTTATAGAAATGATCCCCTATATATTTAGGCACGCAAGGAAGTTCTTAAAATGCAGCAGTTGAAGTTACTAACGTAACGGCAGCATATTAAAGATAACCATATTGAGCCGGAGTTCGACGGAGATGGAGATTCAGATATAAAATTCAGTTTAGTTTAAAGGAAAAAACGCGTCATTTCCTAATACATCGAGCGCGGCTCGGTATCAGCGTGTATGACGCGTTTTCTTAAATTGGCAGATTATTTATATCACTTACCCATCAATCGCTGTCCCGGACAACCAGTGTCCAAGGCGCTAAGCAGGAGGAAAGAACACCGCCATTGAGTTGCTCCACCAGCATCTGTGCCGCAAGACGGCCGACATTGTTTTCCCCGTGCGAGAGAGAGGTTATGCGTAACGGACCTATTTCGCTGTATTTACTATTATCAAAGCTGACAACTGCCAAATCTTCGGGAATCCGTAAACCTTGCCGGAGCATCGCACTAAGAACTGCCACCGCGATTTCATCATTGTAGCAAACGACGGCGGAGCAGCCGCTCAGCGCAGAAATAATCTGCTGCGCAAACGGTTCCTGCCACGCAGTGATTCCTTCTTTCGATTCTGTGGTGTACCAGCATATATGTGCATCGTCGGGTACAAGCCCGCATTCGAGCATCGCCTGCGCATATCCCGCGTAACGTTGGTGGCCTTGTATATCGTCGCTCTTGAAGACGCCCGCAATATTTCTATGCCCTTTGTTATAAAGGTGCTGCACAAGCATATATCCGCCGCTGAAGTTGTCGTCCAGTACACTTGGCACTTCCAATTCTCGGTAATTTCCGTTCATAAATACGATAGGAATATTTCTCGCAAGAAGCTTCCTGTATAAATCCAGATTCGGGTTGGGCAGTGCGGTTTTTGTACCCTCCACGAGTATACCATCAAGCTGAGGCAGAGAAAGGAGTGAGGTAAGGACATTACGCTCGCTTATCACCTGGTTCTGCGTAGCAAAAAGCATCGGTCTGCTGTTGTTTTTTGCCAGCACTGTCTCAATCTCACGCAGTATGCTTGGGAAGATATAGTCGCTGATATAAGTGGTGATTACGGCGATGACCCGCTGCCTGGGGCTTGCAGTCTCAGCACGCACGATATGCGAACCGCTCCCTTGCTGCCGCCGAATCAACCCCTCCTGCTCCAGAAGAGACAATGCATGTCTCACAGTTTGTCTGCTCACGCCATACCGTGTACATAAGTTGTCTTCTGTGGGAAGCTTGTTTGCGTCCGCAAAATCCCCTTTTTCGATATGCATCCGCAAATCTTCCATAACTTTTTGATATTTCATACATCCGTCCTGCCTTTCCTCATAACGCAGTATAACAAATTTGTATTCTTTTTGCAAGATTATTTTTCTATGGTGCATTAAATTTGTATTATAATATACCAGCAACTAACATAAAATGCAGGTATAGTGAAATATTAGTTCTAAAAATAAGGTACAAGTCATTGACAATGAATTTTATCTGTGTTAAATTCATAACAATAAATAATCCTGCTTTTGCGGATGTAAAAAATGGGGGAATGCGTAATGAAGAAAGCTATTTTATTACTGCTGTCACTGATCCTCGTTATTGGACTCACCGCCTGTGGCACAACCGCATCGACAAAAGATGACGGAGCACTCATTAAGGTCGGGATTATCAACAACCCGCCGGAAGAATCCGGCTATCGCGCCGCTAATGTAAAGGACTTCCAGGGAACCTTTACAGAGGCAAACGGCTACGATGCATCCTTTGCCTACAGCCTGAAGTTCGAAGAGCAGCTCGCGGCATTCAACCAGTTTGTTGCCGACGGTGTGGATTATATTCTGCTCTCTGCAGCTGCGACGGACGGTTGGGATGCCGCTTTCAAGTCCGCAAAGGAAGCCGGAATCAAGATACTTCTGTTTGACCGTATGGTCTCCGCTCCCGAGGATCTTTATGAAGCGGCTGTTGTTTCGGACATGGCGCAAGAAGGTATCACTGCGGTCACATGGTTGAAGGACCAGAAACTCAACACCTATCAGGTCATCCATATTCAGGGTGTGATGGGTTCAGATGCACAGATCGGCCGCACAAACGCACTGGATGCTGAATTTAGTGCCGGAACGATGACCAAAGTGGTGCAGCAGACCGGAAACTGGAGCGATGCAGAAGCAAAGACAATTGTAGAATCCGTGATCAACGCTGGTACGCCCTTCAATGTTATTTATGCAGAAAATGATAACATGGCGCAAGGCGCTGTGCAGGCTTTGGACGCGGCAGGTATTACCCACGGTGTAAACGGGGACGTCGTCGTTATGGGCTTTGACTGCAACAAGTGGGCACTCCAGGAGCTGCTTGCAGGCAACTGGAATTATGACGGGCAGTGCAGCCCCTTCCAAGCTTCCGTAATCAACGACATCATTAAGGGTCTTGAAGCCGGCACCGCTCCCGCCCAGAAGAAGATCATTTCGGTGGAAAAGGGCTTTGATGCCGCTACGATTACCGAGGATGATGTCAACACCTACGGATTGGGTTAAGATTCGAATACATTGATGATGACTGAATGAACTGCGCGGCGCGAAGTGTGAGGATATATTCCGCGCACAAAGCGCCGCGTTCTTCATGCAACGTTAAAGCTTAATCGCAGGTTCATGGGCGGAAAGGCGGATAATTGTGCGTGACGAAGTCATTTTGACCATGCGGGATATCAGCAAGACATTTCCCGGGGTCCGTGCTTTAAAACATGTGGATTTCACCCTGAGAAAAGGAGAAATTCACGCGCTTATGGGGGAGAACGGCGCGGGAAAATCCACCCTGATCAAAGTACTGACCGGGGTGTATCCCATGGACGCAGGGTATATTACACTCGCAAATTCATCTAAGCCGCTCCGAATCAAATCACCGCAGGAAGCACAATCTGTGGGTATCAGCACGGTATATCAGGAAGTGACTTTGTGTCCGAATCTGACCGTAGCGGAGAACCTCTTTATTGGGCGTGGAAACTATAAGTTGTTGCGTTGGCGCAAAATCAACCGAAAAGCAAAAGAGTTATTGGACAATTTAGGTATTCCGGCAGAGCCAACACAGCAGCTCTCCGGTTGTTCTATCGCGGTACAGCAGATGGTGGCTATCGCGAGAGCGGTGGACATGGAATGCAAAGCACTCATTTTGGATGAACCGACATCCTCTCTGGACGAAAAAGAAGTTTCTAAACTCTTCTCTCTCATGCGCGGGCTGAAGTCGCAGGGAGTGGGTATTGTTTTTGTCACGCATTATTTGGAACAGGTGTATGAAGTTTGTGATCGGATCACCGTATTACGCAACGGTGATTTGGTAGGCGAATATAAAATCGAAGAATTACCGCGCGTACAATTGATTGCAAAAATGCTTGGCAAGGAGCTTGGAGGATTAAATGAAATTTACGGGAGCGCCAACCTCCGTAAAGAAGATGCGCCCGCGGTATATGAATCGCAGGGTCTGTCGGGTGAGAACGGGACGCGCCCCTTCGATTTTCGGATTTGCAGAGGTGAAGTAAACGGGTTTACCGGTCTGTTGGGGTCCGGGCGCAGCGAGAGTGTCCGCACCATCTTCGGCGCGGATAAGCCATTTGCCGGCACAGTTCATGTAAACGGTAAAAAGGTAAAAATCCGAAAGCCAATCGACGCAATACGTGCAAAAATCGGATATTTGCCTGAAGACCGAAAGCAAGATGGGATATTGCAGGATTTATCCGTACGGGAGAACATCATCATTGCATTACAGGTGATGAAGGGATTTTTCCGTCCTTTCTCCAAACTGGAAGCCGAAGCGTTTGCAGATGAGTTCATCCGGTTACTTGGAATTAAAACTGCTTCCACCGATACACCGGTCAAATTGCTTTCAGGCGGAAATCAACAGAAAGTCATAATCGCACGGTGGCTCCTCACGCACCCGGACTACTTAATTTTGGATGAGCCCACGCGGGGTATCGATATCGGTACAAAAGTGGAAATTCAAAAGCTTGTGCTTAAACTTTCGCAAGAAGGTATGGCAATTACATTTATTTCCTCCGAAATCGAGGAAATGCTGCGTGTTTGCTCCCGCATGATCGTTATGCGGGACAGAAAAATCGTTGGCGAATTACAAGGTGATAAAATCTCGCAGGATACCATCATGCACACGATTGCGGGAGGTATTGCGGAAAATGAATAAGTTAAAAGACAAAATTCGAAAAAATGCGCAGCTGTTGATCCCTGTTGTTTCAATAATGATTATTGCGATCATCAATCTTGCCGTAAACCCTGCGTTTTTCAGCTTAAGTCTGAAAGTGAACAATATCGGCAACACCGTGCTCTCAGGCAATATCATCAGCATTTTGGACAATGGATCAGAACTTGCCATCCTTGCTATCGGCATGACGCTCGTCACAGCGGCGGCAGGCGGGCAGGATATCAGCGTCGGCGCAGTGATTGCGATATCCGGCGGGGTCATCATGCGCGTTCTGTGCGGAAATGAGACCACGCCCTCCGAACTGCAAGCACCCGCCTTTATCGCGTTTCTTATGGGGTGCCTTATAGCGATTGTATTTGGTGCCTTCAACGGAGTTCTGGTCGCAAAATTCCGTATCCAGCCCATGATTGCGACACTGATTCTGTTTACCGCCGGAAGATCCATCGGATATTGGATTGGCGGGGGACAGATTGCTAAAATCTCCGAAAGATCTTTTGGTTATTTCGGCGGATTCATTCCCGGAGTACCCATCCCTACGCCCATCCTTATTACAATACTTTGTCTTATCATTATGGGCATTGTGCTCAAACTGACAAATTTGGGTTTGTATACACAATCGGTTGGCGTGAATGAGAAAGCAGCCAGGTTAAACGGATTAAACCCCACCATGATTAAATTTATGACATTTGCTGCCATGGGCATTTTTGTGGGGATTGCCGCTTTCATCAAGGTTAGCAGAATGTCAACCGTGAATTATAGCACCATTGCGCAAGATATTGAGATGGACGCCATATTGGCGGTTGCCATCGGAGGAAATGCGCTTGGTGGCGGAAAATTCAGCTTGGCGGGGTCTGTTATCGGTGCATATACGATTCAGGCGCTGGTCGTCACATTGTATGGAATGCCTGGGGTCACTTCTGAATCTATACGTTTTTTCAAAGCACTCGTAATAATCCTCTTGGTGTGCATCAGTTCTCCGATCGTGAAAGATAAGGTGTCTTGGCTGCTCGGTAAAGCCGTAAAAAGAAAAACGGCAAATACGCAGGAGGCGGTGATGTGACATGCTGCAAAACGAATTGCACAATCATTTAAAACGTGGAAAGAGGGGATCGCTTACAGATAGCTCCCTCCTCCTTGTAATCACAGTCTCAATATTCGCCGCTATGTATCTTTTTTCCATGTTGTTCTTCGGGGGAGGATTTACAAATCCACAGCAATTTTTAAATCTGTTCAATGAAAATGCGTCCTTAATTATACTGGCATGCGGCCTGAGCATTGTCATGGTAGCAGGCGGGATTGATATCTCGGTCGGCGGGATTACCGCGTTGGTTTCCGTCTGTTGTGCAGTCTATTTAGAAGACCGCGGAGGCAGTGTTTTAGGGACAGTCGGTCTGGCGTTGGGCATTGGAATTGCATTCGGTGTTCTGCAAGGATTTCTTGTTTCCTACCTGGATGTGCAGCCCTTCATCATTACACTTGCAGGCATGTTTTTGGCGCGCGGTTTGACAACCATGGTGGAGGTCAACCCGCGAACTGTAAAGGATGTTGCTTTCTCTGCGCTGCGTGAAATAAAGCTGAAGCTGCCGGGTATAGGATATTACGCAAAAAACGGGAATTTCATCAACGCCAATATTGAATTAGGCGCGCTGATTGCCCTGTTTGTGTTGCTGCTCGTTTTCATCATGATGAGGTGGACGCGTTTTGGCCGCAATCTGTATGCAGTAGGCGGAAATAAACAAAGCGCGTTAATGCTTGGAATCCGGGTCAAACACACGCAGTTTTTTTCCTACGTGACCTGCGGTTTATTGGCGGGGATTGGCGGTTTTATTTACCTGATGCACACAGGCTCGGGTTCCGTAACACAAGCCACGGGAGCGGAAATGAAGGCCATCGCAGCCTCCATTATAGGTGGTTTTCTACTCAGCGGGGGGGTCGGGAATATTATCGGCACTCTATTTGGGGTGCTCTCGCTTGGAGCTATTAATAATGTGGTGGTAGCCATGGGTTTGCAGGGGCCATGGTGGCAAGGAATCACCACTGGGGCCATGCTATGCTTCTTTATCGTGCTGCAAAGCTTTATCATCGGCAGACGAGGCAAGGGCTCATCCCTTGTTCGGCCTACCTTTGGCCGAACAACACCCATCACGCTCAAATAGTCGGTTCAATGAGGTTTATATGATAGATAAATGCATGGCTTTAGAGTACGCATTAGGCGTAGAATTCGGATCCACCAGAATTAAGGCTGCGGCTATTCCGATTGGAAAGCAGTATCGAAACGGTGCGGGCAATACCGCGAATTTTCAGCCTATTACTGCTTCCTTTACTTGGGAAAGTCAATTGCAAGATGGCTTTTGGAGTTATCCTTTGAATGTGGCTTGGATGGGCCTAAGTTCGGTTCTTCATGATATCGGACAAAAAATTCCGCCGTCTCAAATACGCTCTTTTGGCGTTTCCGCTATGATGCACGGCTTTCTTGCCTTTAATAAACAAGGGGAGTTACTAACCCCTTTTCGCACGTGGAAAAATGAGAACACAACCGATGCGGCAACGCGTCTTTCCGAGCTTTTCTCGTTCAACATACCTCTGCGTTGGAGTATCGCGCATCTTTACCAAGCAATCTTAGATCAAGAAGAATTTGTGCATGAAATTGACTATGTCACCACTTTAGCAGGGTATATCCACTGGTGTTTAACAGGTGAAAAGGTACTCGGTATCGGAGACGCATCCGGTATGTTTCCCATACGCGACGGCACGTATGACTGCGAAATGGCGCAGAAGTTTTTAGAGCTGACGGGAATTGATATTCACAAAGTGTTTCCTAAAATTCTGGTTGCGGGCATGCATGCAGGAAATGTAACTCCTCTCGGTGCCGCGCTGTGCGGCGACATATTACCGGTTGGGTTAAGCCTATGCCCGCCGGAAGGTGACGCGGGGACGGGCATGGTGGTTACCAACGCGACAAAGCCGCGCACCGGAAACGTCAGTGCGGGGACATCTGTCTTCGCCATGATTGTTCTCGAAAAGGCTTTACATGGATGGTATTCGAAAATCGATGTTGTGACCACGCCGTTTGGTGCACCGGTTGCCATGGTTCATGTGAATGATTGTACCAATTTAATCGATCCATGGATAGAGCTTTTCGGCGAGGCGGCAGCATTGTTAGGGGTGTCAGTGCCAAATCGGGGAGTGATGTTTTCAAAACTATACGAATGCGCCGTAAACGGGGATTCTGCGCTTTCGCGCTTCATGCGGGAAAGACTGACGTTGGCCTGCGACGGGTTAAAGGAAGGCTTGCGAATCCTGAAGGACCGTGAGGGCGTTGTTGTAGATAGGTTGGCCGGACACGGAGGTTTTTTCAAGTCCGGTATTGCGGGACGTGTGATCATGGAGGAATCGCTCGGTATTCCCATTGTTCTTTCTGAAAATGCAGGTGAGGGAGGGGCCTGGGGAATGGCCGAACTTGCAGCAATTCTTGCAAGCGGAGGATGCATTTCATGAAGGACATAGAACGGATTGAAGCTTTGCGATTGCGGGTTTTGCAGGCGAATATCCTTCTTCCTAAATGGGGTTTGGTTGCCCTAACCTGGGGGAACGTCAGCGAATGCGATAGAGCTTTAGGTGTATGCGCCATCAAGCCAAGCGGGGTAGTTTACGAAGACATGTGCTTGGAAGATATTGTGGTGCTGGATTTAGACGGGAATCGAATCGCGGGCAATAAACAACCCTCCAGCGACACGCCCACGCATTTGTTTCTTTACCGTACGTTTCCGAGCATTTGCGGCATCACGCACACACACTCGACTTATGCGACCGCCTTTGCGCAAGCGGGCTTACCCATATTAACTTATGGCACCACACATGCCGATCATTTTTATGGGAATATCCCTTGTACACGTGCATTAACGTGCGAAGAGGTTACGGATGCGTATGAAGCAAACACCGGGGCGGTGATTGCCGAAACATTCTTCGCGTTAAAAAGAACCCCCGTTGAAATACCTGCATGTCTCGTCCGTTCCCACGGTGCTTTTGCGTTCGGTTCCTCTGCACGAAAATCTGCAGAAAACGCACTTGTTCTTGAAGAGACGGCAAAGATGGCCGTACTGACGAAATCCCTGCAGCCTGACGCTGCACCGATACCGCAATGGTTATTGGATAAGCATTATTTACGCAAGCACGGAGCGAATTCATATTACGGACAAAGAGAGGTAACGAACCGATGAGCAATATTCCTGTGGTAAAACCGGGGTTGGTGGCGGTTTCGCGGAACTGTTTCCCCATGTCACTGTCCCAAAAACGGCGCGATTGCGTTGCTGCTGCATTTGGCGATGGTTTATATGTGGCAAACACCATCATTGAAAATGAAAGCGACGCTCTCAAAGCTTTGGATGAACTGCGCGAACATGCGGTAAACGCATTATGTGTATATCTCGGGAATTTCGGACCGGAAGGACCGGAGACAATCCTGGCACAACGTTTTCCGGGACCTGTGATGTTTATTGCCGCTGCGGAAGAGTCGGGGGAAGATTTGATAGATGGTCGAGGCGATGCGTACTGCGGCATGCTGAACGCAAGCTATAACCTTGGACTTCGAAAAATTCGTGCCTATATACCGGAATATCCGGTCGGAACGCCGGAGCAAGTAGCGGAGGAGCTGCGCGGTTTTTTACCGATAGCACGTGTGTTCTTAGGAATTCAAAATTTAAAAGTGTTTTCTTTTGGGCCGCGCCCATACGACTTTTTGGCTTGTAACGCACCAATTCAACCGCTGTATGATATTGGAATCGAGATACAGGAAAATTCCGAGCTGGATCTTTTCGCAGCTTACAACGCACACAAGGACGATTCGCGAATTGATAAAGTTGTAAGTGACATGGTGGAAGAATTGGGAGCAGCCAATCGCATGCCGGGAATACTAAAAAGGCTTGCGCAGTATGAGGTTACACTGACAGATTGGCTAAATGACAATCTCGGAGCGTCGTCCTACGCGGTATTTGCTAACAAATGCTGGCCGGCATTTCAGACCCAATTCGGAATCGTGCCCTGCTATGTGAATTCCCGTTTCGCGTCAAATCTCATACCAATTGCCTGCGAGACGGATATATACGGAGCTATTTCCGAGTATATCTTGGCATGTGCTACGGAAATCCCGCCGACGCTGTTGGATATCAACAACACCGTTCCTACGGACATGTATGAAGAAAATATTGCGGGAAAAACCGCATATACAAGCAAAGATGTTTTTATGGGATTCCATTGCGGGAATACACCCCTATGCCATCTGAAAAAAGCGGAGATGAAATATCAACGCATTATGAAACGCTCATTAGAGCCTAATGGAGAACCGGATATCACAAGGGGGACTTTGGAAGGGGATATTTGCGCCGGGGATATAACTCTCTTTCGTTTGCAAGCAACAGCAGATTGCCGGCTGAAAAGCTATATTGCGCAGGGAGAAGTACTGGACGTACCAACAAGGTCTTTTGGTGGGATCGGCGTTTTTGCGATTTCGGAAATGGGCAGGTTCTACCGTCATGTGCTGATTGAAGGCAGATTTCCGCATCACGGGGCGGTTGGTTTTATGCATTCCGGGAAGGCTGTTTATGCCGCTCTTCAAATGCTTGGGGTTTCGGATATTGCCTACAATCGTCCGAAATCCATTCCCTATCCCACCGAGAACCCTTGGGGTTAAGCCGGGCGAAGTCTCTCACTATGTCAAATGTAATGGCATCCCAACGGGATGCCATTACATTTAAATTGTGTAAGATTCTTAAAAGAAGTCTGCTTAAAACAGGTCTTTACAGGTGGATGCAAGAAACGGAGCAACTCTTACCCCAAAAGCCCACTTGAAAGTGTTGGAAAATGCGTTGAAGTAAGCGCAGCAATAGTGAGTAGACATAATCAAAAAGATGGTGTTTACTTTTCATATAGGTGAGTGAGCGGACTACATGCTATAAAACGATAACCCGCGAATACTCGTACACAAATTATGGGATGCCATATTATTGCAATATGCTATCCTTTAACCCGAAAGGAGGACGTGGCAATGCATTGGGTCGACAGGATGAACCGTGTTATGGAGTACTTAGAGGAGCATCTGACCGAAGAGATTGATCCGGAAGCAATCAGCCGTATCATGGCATGTCCCTATTCGGTATATCAACGATCGTTTGCTCCGGTTACCGGTATACAGTTATCGGAATACATCCGCCGCCGACGGTTGAGTTTGGCTGCACATGAGCTCCAAGGTACATCACAGCGCGTTTTGGACATCGCCGTAAAGTACGGCTATGATTCCGCAGATGCGTTTGCCGCCGCATTCAAGCGTATGCATGGCATCACGCCGCAGGAAGCCAGAAAAGCCGACGCTAAACTAAAGTTCTTTGCCCGTCTGAATTTTACATTGATGATCACGGGGGTCGACGAAATGGATTACAGGGTTTTGGACAAAAAGGCTTTCCATGTGCTGGGCATACGGAGGACTACGCCGCAGGGCGGCGGTACATGGGCTATTGTAAAGTCCGACGGGTCAGCAAAGAAGATTTACGAGATCTGCGGGCACTTTTACGACCTCGGTCTTTGCTTTGGGTTTGACAAGGATGGTAACAACGATTATATGTGTGCCATAGCGTACGAGGGAGAGGGTATTGAGGGGTATACTATTTATCGGTATCCCGACGTCACATGCCTTGTATTTACCGCAAAAGGAATGATATCAGCTGGGGTTTTAGAGCAAACATGGAAGCGCATCTACGGGGAGTTTATGCCCCAAAGCGAGTATAGGCAGTTGGATTTGCCAACCGTCGAGCAGTATGTCGAATGGGATGAAGCTGCGGACCGCTGCCATGTTGATATTTTTATACCCGTTAAATAAATCTGAGCAGGTGCTTGACAAGCGAAATGTTTTACTATACCCTGCAATTGAACGACGTTCAATTGCAGGGTGTTTTTATGAAATCTAAAGTAACCAAAGAAAAAATCATTACGCAAACCATTGAGCTAATTCAAGAATCCAACGGTCTGACGGAGAACATCACCATTCGCAAAATTGCCGAAAAAGCAAATGTCAGTGTAGGGCTTATCAACCATTATTTCGGTACAAAGGAAAACCTGATTGCTGCGTGTGTGCAGAGGATTATTGGCAGGGTGATAAGCGCTTTCCGCCCGGAACTTTTAGATGACGAAGACCCCGTCGGAACAACCAAATGTGTAGCGAAGCAGGTGATGGACTTTTTGATGGAAAACCCCGAAATAGCCAAAATATCCATCCTGGGGGATTTGACTGAGCCTAAAGAGTCGGATAACACCATGGGTACCGTTCACGGTTTTAGCTTAAGACTATCTCGAGGGGATATTAAAAGCTTTCATAAACACAATGCGTTTTTGATAACCGCCGTTATGCAGGTGGCGTTTTTAAGAAAGGACGTACTCGTAAAAACGTTGGGTATTGATTTTAATGATAAGGTGCAAAGAGATGCTTTTATAGACGATTTGGTTGGGAGGTTCTCAATTCTATGATTTACATTTCAGGTAATAAAGAAGCTTGGGAAGAGGCTTTTGAGCACCGTTATCCCAATTGGGGAGACGAAAATTACAAGCGACTGCTTAACGAAAAACTTCCGTTTTTATGTAAAGATGTGGTGACGGAGCTCCAAACCATTGATATTAAAAATAAAAATGTTGCACAGTTTTGCTGTAATAACGGCAGAGAATTGTTGTCCGTTATGCAGTTAAACGCGCAAAGCGGTGTTGGCTTTGATATCGCCGAGAACATTATTGCACAGGCAATTGAAACAGCTAAAAAGGCAAACATCGAAAACTGTAAATTCGTCGCTTGCGATATTTTGGAGATTCCGCCTAACTATCATAACGAGTTTGATTTTATATTCTTCACAATAGGTGCAATCACTTGGTTTAAAGATTTGGAGCTGCTATTTAAAAAGGTGTCTGATTGCTTAAAGCCCGGCGGAACACTCATGATACACGATTTCCATCCCTTTATGAACATGCTTGCGATGCCCGGAGAACCTGAGTATGATGAGGATATTCTAAATCGTGTTGCGCACTCCTACTTTCGGGAGACTCCTTGGATTGAAAACGAAGGCATGGGCTATATGTCTCAAAGTTATCCTTCCAAAACCTTTATCAGTTTCTCGCACACGATGGGCAGCATCATCAACAATGTCGGCAAGTCTCAAATGAGAGTCAAAAGGCTAAAGGAGTTCGATTATGATATCGGTATGTCGGATGCATACGACGGCAAAGGCATGCCTCTATCCTTTATATTGGTTGCGGACAAAGAATGAGGTTCATGCTTCATGCGGTATCTAATCATCAACGGAAGCCTGCATAAGGGCAACACATGGAAACTGGCGCTTAAGGCGATGGAGTATATACAAAAAGAGGATGTTTTAGCTCAATTCGATACGGTCCATATGATGGAAACTAAATTGCCTTTTTGCATAGGGTGCAGCGTCTGCTTTAGGCACGGGCATGAGAAATGCCCGCACAACGATATTATTGGTGAAATCATCCGCAAAATCGAAGCTGCGGACGGCGTAATCGTACTGTCTTCATCCTTTAACATGCGTGAGACGGCTCTATTAAAAAACCTGTTTGATCACCTTTGCTTTATGCTGCACCGGCCCTGCTTCTTTCAATACAAAGCGCTTGTTCTTACTACTACGGGCGGCGTTGGGGCAAATAAGGCTGCAAAAAGCATTGCGGACTTTCTCACGGGAATAGGGTTTAACCGCTGTTATCTGTTTGGCGTTGCCGCATACAGCTGGAACGATTATCACATCAGCGAGAAAACAGCGCGGCGGCTTGAAAAAGCCGTTAGCCGCTTTCAAAAAGATGTTGCTTCAAAAAAACTGCACAGCCCTTCGACAATGCTTTTAATACCGTACAATCTTTTTCGAGGCATGTCTTTAGCTTACGTAAAAGGTACAGAATATGAAACCTACGATGGGGTCCATTGGACGGAGGATTGTAGGAAAAGTGGCGTGTATGATCGTTCCGTTCCCGTCTCGTTTTATAAAAAGCCGTTTGGGCAGCTTTTTTATGCCATTGGCAAGTTGGCTGGAAAGCACGTAATGGTTACCTATAAAAAATAAGTATCTTTCATAAAAATGGGGAGGTTTTTATGTCTGCTGTCTTCCGCCCCTATTGCGGGCAAAAAGGAATTACGGAAGATTACATGCGCGTACATGATTTTCTTGTGTGCATCAACCGCGACAAGCCGGTTACGCCCAATTTCCCGTGGGGGCGTTGGGCATGGATGTTTTGTCTGGAGCGCTTTCTTGATACGGAGCACCTAAACCGCATTGGCGTTTGGGAGGATAAGGGAGAAATTGTTGCACTCGTGACCTACGAAGCACAGCTTGGTGAAGCTAGGTTTTTAGTGGATGAGCGTTATGCGTTCTTAAAAGAGGAAATGCTTCTTTACGCATCGAGCGCTTTGGAAAAGAACGGTAAGCTAAGCGCGCTCATCCCGGATTCGGATGCTGCGTTCCAAAACACCGCCGCGCGGCTGGGCTTTTTCGCTACGCAAAACTACGAGCCGGTATCGGTGTTGCCGCTTGATACGCCGCTATTGCCTATCTCCTTGCCGGATGGCTTTTCGCTTGTAAGCTTGGAGGAGGAGTACGACCTTAAAAAATACAACCGCGTGCTGCACCGCGGGTTTAACCACGAAGGTGATGCGCCTGAGAACGAGGAAGTTTTAGCTGAGCGTAAAATGGAACTCTCAGGCCCGTATACGGATCTTTCCTTAAAAATTGCGGTCAAAGCGCCGAATGGTGAATTTACAGCCTATTGCGGCATGTGGTACCTTGAGGGCACAACGGAAGCATTGGTGGAGCCCGTCGCAACGGACCCTCAGTTTAGGCGTATGGGGCTTGGCAAGGCGGCCGTGCTCGAGGCATGCCGTCGTTGTGCGCTTCGCGGCGCAAAAACTGCCTATGTCGGTTCTTCACAGCAATTTTACTATAATATCGGGTTCCGCCCTTATTCGAGGGAAACATGGTGGGAGAGGAAGGGAAGTAAATAGCGTGATGAAAAGCACTTATTACTTTTCGTAAGCTTGGCAGATCGGACAGTAATAGATATTGCCGCCTAAATAAGCCTCCCTTACAATGGTCGCATCGCAGATAGGGCAAGGGCTATGGACCGTCTTTTTGGATAGAACGGTTTTATAACCGCCTTCATGTCCGAAGAGATCCTTTTCAGTGTCGCGTCCACCGCGGCGTACCATATCGGCAAGCGTCGTTTTTACGCTTTTGTAAAGCCTTTCTTTTATATCGTCTGAGAGCTTTTCGAGCTTCGTTTTTGGGTTGATGCCCGCGTAAAATAAAATATCCTGTAAAACACCGTTCCCGAGTCCCGGAATACGCTGCTCGGTCGCGAGAAACGCCTTAACGCTGAGGCTCGGTTTTACACCTGCTAAAAGCATGTTGAAATAGCTTTCGTCAAATGTATTGCTCAACGCTGAAGGCGCTTTGTTGCATGTGTAGCCATCGGGAAGACCATTTTCGGATGCGAGATAACAAAACATGGAGCCCCACATCTGCACGGTACAGGATAGATGGGAATGGTCCTCAATTTCAAGCAGAAGCTGGTGGTGCTTGGGAAGTTTTTCGCCCACCGCGTGGTATCGGATAGGTGTACTTATAGTAAGAAGCATATCGGTTTTATCTCCTGCAGGATCGGTGCAGATGATTTCCGTATTGCCGACGCAGGTATATTGGGTACCGGGGTTCGCGGAGGTTATTTTCCTGCCGAATAGTTTATCGTTATATTCCTTTGGATCTCCTGTAAACCATGCAAATGTGTGCGGGTGTGCGTTGGCGCAAGCACTTATAATGGTTTTATTAACAAGAGTATTGTTAATCTGTTCCGCCAATACATATGCCTCGGGCAGTTCAATCATAGCCGCTCTCCTTTATGGTAAGAGTTTTAAGCCGTATTCAAGCTCCAGCAGCTTAAAATAAAGGGGGATGCTGTTTATGTCAAAATCATCGAAAATAAAGCATTGGTAAATGCAGCCGGTGTGCTGTTGTTCGTTAAGCGACCAGCGAAGGCGGTATTTACAGAATTCCTTCGTAGAGCCTTGAAAACCGCAGTATGTGCAGCGGTCCGTTTCAAAAGGTGCTTTTATGGATTCGGGCAGCTGCTCGATAAACCCTCGGTAATCATCCATGTTTGAAAGCTTCAGTGTAAACCTGTGCTTGGAGTGTCCCAGTGCGGGGTATTCAGTTTCGAAGATGCGCGCGATGCGTTTGGACTTGTAGTAGTATTCGCCGTCGAACATGATACCTTTGTACCTTAGAGAATACGCGTAAAATGCGAGGCTGAAGGCTTTCTGCTTAGGCGTATAGCATTGATAATCCGCTTCTTCCGCAATCCACTGCTGCATGGGTATTTTAGAAAGCTCGGCGGTGATTTTATAGTCGAACCGGTAAAAATGGTGGTGGAACTCCTTAGGCAAAAGCTTGATTTCTTTTCTGTCGTCTTTAAGCGCGTCCCAGCATGTGCAGTAGGCGTTAATGGTATCGATCATGTATGGGCAGTCGGGATACTCCACCGTAAATCCCGCACCCTCTTTTTTCAAGTCTAATCCTGAGATTACAAAGCCGAAATCCTGCATTCTGTCAAGTAAGAGGCGATACTTGGGTATCGCCTTTACTTTAGCGAAAAACACTGCTTTTTCTACTATCAGCATGTGATTTTGTACGGTTCCATGTAGAAACATGGCGCTTAGCGTATCCGCAAAACGGTGGATGGAGCGCATACAATCCCGCGCAAGGTTATAGTCATCGCTATCTAAATCTAAAAGCGGCAAACCGTAAGCCTCCGGTTCTTGTGCCATATGAAGATATACGCTTTTTGCGAGTGCGCATAACTGTGAGAAATGTGCTGGAAAATCTTCGTTTATACCACGCCGTACCGGATACTCCTCCGGTACGGCTATGATCTCCTTCGCAAAGCGTTCCGCTTGATGTTGTATGTGGTAACGGTGTTTTGCTGCCATTCAAGTTATCTCCTGATTTATTAATTTATCTTCCACCTCTTAAGTGTCGGGAAAAACGTCTGCATAGCCTTTCTTGCTGTATCCTCGCTGCCGTAATGCTCCTTGGAATAGGGCACGCAAATTTCGATCATTTCCTCCATGGTGCCGTTCATGGTGAACTCGCCGTTTTCGTAGCAATACCGGCAATAATCGGCATTCTTGCCGCCGTCCGAGTTGGTGCCGTAGTCTTCCGTACCGCTTAAAGGCATACCGCAGCTTTGGCAAAATAACATGTTTTCCATTTTTATCTCTCCTTCGTTGTTTTATCCATAGCATAAGCGCTAAAATATGACATATACGCGTCAAGTTATAAATAGGTATGCATCATTTTTTTTAGTTTTTCTTTAAGTATTACTTTAACGCAATCGGGCTCGAGCACGGAAATGCATTCACCAAAGGAGAGTATGAAACCGTATACCCAATCGTCCTCGGGCCATGTGACGCTTACGGTATAGCTGCCATCGCTGTTTTTAATAAATAGATCAGCGCTGAATTCATCATACACGCGATAGGCCATTTCGGGCGCGATTTTTAACTTAAGGTTGATCTCACGCTCCTTTTTTTGCTCGATTTGCACAGGCGTTTCTTCTAAAAATATGCGCTTGGTAAAAAACTCGTCTGTCAGCAAGAGATTCGTCATACGGGTCAAGCGAAACATCCTAACATCGTGCTTTAAAAGGCAAAATCCTTTTACATACCATGTCCGGTGCTTAAACCAAAGCTGTAAGGGTTCTATACTTCGGCGCGTTGTTTCTCCTGCTGTGCTGTAATAGGAAAATTCGAGCACTCTTTTTTCGAGGATCGCAGTTTTTACAAGGCGGAATAATTCACCGTTTTGCCCGCCCCAGTCAGAAAAATCCACCTCGAGCCAGCTCACGGTGCTTTTATTGAACAGGCTTGAAAGCTTTTTAAGAACAGCCTCCGCGTCCACACAATTCATTGCGTTAAGCCCCTGAAGGGCTGACAAAATATCTGTTTGCTCCTTTTCGCTCAAAAGGGATTTATTCAGCACAAAATCCTCAAGGAGGCTTATGCCGCCGCCCTTGCCCTTTGTAGTATACACGGGAACGCCCGCAAGCGCTAAGGTGTCAATATCGCGGTAAATGGTACGCTGCGACACCTCAAAGCGCTCTGCAAGTTCCTTCGCGGTCACAGTATTTTTGTTCATCAATATATAAGTTATCTCAAAGAGTCTGTTGATTTGCATGGCACTTACCTCCGTTTCCAGTATAAATCTATAACCTGACATCTGCACGTCTTATTTAATTTGCAAAGCGAGCTTCAAAAAGATTTGTTTCCGTCATGCCTTTGCGATAAAATGATAGGGAATTAACCGATTTAAGAGACATTGTGGCGACCGAAGGAGGAGCGCTATGCATATACTCATTATCGATGCGCAGGGTGGCGGTATGGGAAAACAGCTTGTGAGTGCTGTCAAGGCGAACTTCCCGGTATATAGGGTTACCGCAGTCGGCACCAACAGCACCGCTACGGCATCTATGCTCAAAGCCGGTGCGGACGCTGCAGCTACCGGCGAAAATGCAGTGGTTGTTTGTTGCAGGCGGGCGGATGTTATTATCGGCCCCATAGGTATTGTGATAGCCGATTCGATGCTCGGCGAGGTAACGCCTAAAATGGCTGTGGCTGTGGGGCAAAGTACCGCAAAGCGGATACTTATTCCTGTAAACCATTGCGACAGCATCGTTGTAGGTGTAGAAGACCTAACCATGGGTAAGCTCATCCAAAATGCGGTAGATAAGCTCAAGGAATTGTAAGGTTGAGTTCATTGTACGGTGTATGCTATCATTATAAGGTAAGGGTTTAATTCCCCGTACCTTAACAGGCTTCATGAAGAAGCCAAGTCCTACGACGGGGATCGCACGTTAATCTATACAAGTTTGATGCTAAATAGGGTTGCCATGAAGGTGATCGACCGGCCAAAGCCGGCTCGCTTTTTTGGCAATTTTTATTTGGAGGTAAATTTCTATGCACATGGCGGATGCACTTTTATCGCCTGCGGTAGGCGTTGCAATGTGCGCGGTGAGCGCAGGTGCAATGGCCTATTCCTCGGTAAAAATCAAGAAAGACGAACTCAGTGAAAGGAAACTGCCCGTGATGGCGGTAGCAGGAGCGTTTGTATTCGCGGCACAGATGATCAACTTCACCATTCCGGGAACGGGATCGAGTGGCCATATAGGCGGCGGTATTTTACTTGCGGCACTTCTCGGCGGGTTTCCGGCTTTTCTCACTGTCGCAGCGGTACTTGCAATACAGGCACTGTTTTTTGCGGACGGAGGGCTTTTAGCGCTCGGGTGCAACATTTTTAACCTTGGTGTGCTGCCATGCCTTATCGTTTATCCGCTTATCTTTCAACCGCTCACGAAAAAGGGAATTACCGTGAAGAACTTGAGCCTTGCATCCATAGCATCTGTAATCGTGGGGCTTCAGTTAGGCGCATTTTCTGTGGTGCTTGAAACGCTCCTATCCGGCATTACCGAGCTTCCGTTTTCTGCGTTTCTCGTAATGATGCAACCTATCCATCTCGCAATCGGCATTGCGGAGGGGATTATTACGGCTGCAGTGCTCGCATTCGTATATAAGCTAAGGCCGGAAATACTTGAAAGCACGAGCGAACGACGTGAAATGGGAAAAACTGTTTCTGTGAAAAAAGCCGTTATTGCGCTTGCCGTTGTTACGCTTGTTGTGGGCGGTGGGTTATCTTTATTTGCTTCAACCTACCCTGACGGGCTTGAATGGTCCATGGAAAAGGTCGCAGGCACAGCGGAACTCGAGGCTGCGGGCGGTATTTACGACGGTGCTGCAGCCGCGCAGGATACTGCGGCTTTCATGCCGGATTATGCATTTAAATCGGACGCTGAAAATGCTGCGGGAACAAGCGTTGCAGGCATAATAGGTTCTATTGTCACCTTTGCAATTGCTGGCGCAA
>JAEWZS010000201.1 GCA_023458355.1 Bacillota bacterium | reverse complement strand
AAAGAAGGTGCACGAGGCCGTGCTTGCGGCGGGCGAGAGGACGACAGGTGCTACGGTGCACATAGTAAACGAGATACCTGACGGCGGGCAAATCCTCATGCAAAAGACCGTTGTAGTGCTGCCCTCTGATACGCCCGAAACACTTCAAAAGCGTGTGATGGAGGAAGCGGAATGGCAGCTTCTCCCAACCGCAGCGGAGTATGTGTGCGCTAAGCTTCAGCGCACGTTAAACGAAGGAGAAGAACTATGAAGCTTGATCATCTGCCTGAACTGCTCCATAAAAACCCTTACCCGGGCCGGGGCATCGCTTTAGGGTTAAGCGAAAACGGAGATACGGCTGTACTTTTATACTTCATCATGGGGCGAAGTGAGTTTAGCCGCAACCGCGCTTTTTATAAAGCCGATAATGATCTCTTAATCCGTGTGCTGCATAAAGAAAAACATACCGACGTAAGCCTTATCCTCTATACCCCTATACGTACACTTCATGAAACCGTCATCGTCACTAACGGCGACCAGACGGACACAGTATTTGAAGTGCTTAAAAGCGGAGGAAGTTTTGAGGAGGCGCTTATGCATCGTACATTCGAGCCGGATACGCCGCATTTTACCCCGCGCATAAGCGGTTTGATGCATTTTAAAGAAGAGCTTTCCTACAAGCTTTCCATTTTAAAAAGCGGTGACGGGCATGGTGGGAATACATTTCGGCAGTTCTTTTCCTACGAACCTCAAAAGGGCACAGGACATTTTATCCATACCTATCAAGGTGACGCGGACCCGCTTATAAGCTTTGCGGGTGAGCCCTGTGCGATACACATCCCAACGGACTTGAATGCGTTTGCAGAGGATGTTTGGAGCGCGCTTCACCCGCACAACAAGATAGCCATGTATATGCGCTTTTATAACCTTGCGACCGGTACATATGACGATCGGCTGTTCAACAACTACGCTTCGGAGGCTTAACAATGGATCAACTTCCTTTAAAATACGGCTGCAACCCCAACCAAAAGCCTGCACGCATCTATAGGGAGCAAGCGCTGCCGCTTCGTGTACTGAACGGGCAACCTGGTTACATCAATTTCTTAGATGCACTCAACGCCTGGCAGCTCGTTATAGAGCTTAAGCGGGCGCTTAACCTACCCGCCGCGGCTTCCTTCAAGCATGTGAGCCCCGCAGGCGCAGCGGTAGGGCTTCCTCTAAGCGAAGCCGATCAGCTCGCATGCGCGGCAGAGGGTATTGAGGGGCTTGAATCTTCACCCATTGCCTGCGCCTATGCGCGCGCGCGTGGGGCTGACCGCATGTCCTCCTTTGGGGATTTTGTTGCGCTTAGCGACGTATGCGATGAACCGACCGCACTTTTTCTAAAGCGTGAGGTGTCCGATGGCATCATAGCGCCCGGCTATACGAAGGAAGCGCTTAACATCTTAAAGACCAAGCGCAACGGAAACTACGGTATTATCGAAATGGAAGAGGGCTATGAACCGGAAGAAATCGAGCGAAAAGAGGTATTCGGCATCACCTTCGAGCAGCCGCGTAATGCCGCAAAAATTGATTTTACCCTCCTTCAAAACTCTGTTACAAAGCTTAACACACTTGATGAAAGCACAAAGCGCGATCTTGTGCTTACGCTCATAACGCTTAAATATACGCAATCAAACTCCGTATGCTACGCCCTAAGCGGACAAACCATCGGCGTGGGAGCCGGGCAGCAATCCCGCATCCATTGCACGCGCCTTGCGGGCGATAAGGCGGATATTTGGTGGCTCAGGCGCCACGAGAAAACACTCGCACTACCGTTTCTCCCCACCGTTAAGCGCCCCGACAGGGATAATCTCATCGACCTTTATATAGGAGGCCGCGAGGAGAACCCATTTAAAGAGGGCTGGGAGAGATATTTTTCAAAGCAACCCGCGCCGCTTACAATGGAGGAGCGCGCAGCGCATATCGCACTTTTAGACGGCGTTTCCTTGGGCAGCGATGCGTTTTTTCCGTTTGAGGACAATATTCTTCGCGCGTATGAAAGCGGCGTTAAGTATATCGCCGAACCGGGCGGTTCGGTGCGCGACGCTGCGGTCATAGAAGCCTGTGACAACCTCAAAATGGCGATGTTCTTTACGGGGCTTCGCCTGTTCCACCATTGATGACTATGAAAGTAATGCTTGTAGGCAGTGGCGGCCGCGAACACGCCATCTTAGAAAAGCTCATAAAGAGCCCCAGAATATCGAAGATTTACGCTCTTCCGGGCAACGGCGGCATGGAGCCTAATGCTGCATGCGTGCCTATTTCTGCGACCGATCTTGATGCAATTGTCGATTTTGCAAAAGAGAACACTATAGATTTCGCCGTGATCGGGCCGGATGACCCACTCATACTGGGTCTTGCGGATCGCCTATATGCAATAGGCGTACGTTGCTTTGGTCCAAGTGCAGCAGCCGCCCAAATTGAGGGCAGTAAGCTTTTTTCTAAAAACCTAATGCGACAATACGGTATCCCCACCGCAGAATTTAAGGAGTTTGATTGCTCGGAGGAAGCCTATCGGTACCTTCGCTTAATCGATTATCCTGCCGTAATAAAGGCGGACGGGCCAGCGCTCGGCAAGGGAGTGTTTGTTGTAAGTTCAATTGATGAAGCACGAAGCGCCGTACACGAGCTTATGGAGCTAAAGCGGTTTGGTGAGAGCGGCGGACGCATTGTAATTGAGGAATTTTTAAGCGGCAATGAGGTAAGCGTTTTGGCGTTTACCGACGGAAAAACACTTGTGCCGATGGTTAGCGCGCTCGACCATAAGCGTGCATATGACGGCGATCTTGGGCCAAACACCGGCGGCATGGGCGCGCTCGCGCCAAATCCATTTTATACCGAAGCGGATGCAGCACTTTGCATGGAACGCATTTTCCTACCTACGCTGAAGGCAATGAACGCAGAGGGACGAAAATTCAAAGGCTGCCTATACTTCGGACTGATGCTCACGAAAGACGGTCCAAAGGTGATTGAATACAACTGCCGCTTTGGCGATCCTGAAACGCAGGCGGTGCTGACGCTTTTAGATACGGATCTTTTTGAGATTATGCTCGCTGTAGAAGAAGAGCGCCTCGACGAAATAGATGTGCAATTTCAAAACGGGTCCGCATGCTGTGTTGTCATGACCTCGAAAGGCTATCCAAAGGCTTATGAGACAGGTTTTGAAGTAACGTTTAGAAAGAAGCAGCAAGAAAACGTGGTTATTTACCACGCGGGTACAAGGAGCGAGTCCGGTAGACTTTTGACGAGCGGGGGAAGGGTGCTCGGCGTGACCGCTGTTTGTCAAACGCCTAAGGAAGCCGTCAAATCCGCATATACGGCGGTAAAGGATATTCGCTTTGAAAACGCGTTCTACCGCATGGATATCGGAAGACGCGCGCTTGAGCATTCTTAAAGAAAAGGGAGTCTAAACATGGTATATAGAATCTATGTGGAAAAACGCAGCCACTTAGCACAAGAGGCAGATGCACTCGAGGCGGATATCCGCGGGATGCTTGGGATAGAGTCACTTATAAACCTTCGCATACTCAACCGCTACGATGTGGAGGGTA
>JAEWZS010000200.1 GCA_023458355.1 Bacillota bacterium | reverse complement strand
AGCTTAAGGAGGGCATGTTCTTACAAGAAGGGCGGATGGTATGGTGCTTTGACGGCAATAAGATACCGCTCATCCATGTAAGCGAACTGAAAATTCCCGGCGCGCACAATGTGCAAAATGCGCTTTGCGCTGCATCGCTGGGGCTTTGCATGGGGCTTAATCCCGTAAAAGTTTGCGAAGGCCTTAAGAGCTTCAAGGGTGTGGAGCACCGCATAGAGTTTGTGCGAGAGGTTGGCGGCGTTCAATACATCAACGACTCAAAAGGCACCAACCCCGATTCCACCATCAAGGCCGTGCAGGCGATGACAAGGCCGACAGTGCTGCTTCTTGGCGTAGGCAATTACGATAAAAAGAGCGATTTTCTACCGCTGTTTCAAGCGTTTGACGGAAAAATAAAGGCGGTGATCGCATCGGGAATTAATGTTCCTGCCATAATGGATGCGGCAAAACGAGCGGGGTACACGAATGTACATACCTTTGAAGGCGATCTCGATGCGCTTTTAAGGGAGGCTAAAGCGCTTACATGCGAAGGTGATACCGTGCTTCTTTCGCCGGCAGCGGCGAGCTGGGGTATTTTTTCGGATTATGAGGAACGAGGACGCGAATTCAAAAAAGCTGTAATGCGTATTTAATTTAAGGCGTAAGGGGATTCGGCTCCTTCGAAAACCTTACTAGGGGGGACAAAATCAGAGCGTGAAGGCAGCGAGCGCGCAGACGGAACTTAAAAAGCCGCTTTATACGCCCGGGCATTTGGATTTTCCACTGCTTGTGGCGATTGTCGTGCTTTGCGCGTTTGGTCTTGTGATGCTGTTTTCATCAAGCTATTATTACGCTCACACCTATAAGGGCGACGGTTTTTACTACCTGAAAAGCCAGGCCATGTACTGCGGCGCAGGGCTCGCTATGCTGTATATACTATCACGCCTCAACTACCGTCACATCGAAAAACTTCGTGTAGTAGGTCTTATCGGGGTAGTGTTGCTTCTTGTGCTGGTTCTTGTTTTGGGCCAGGAGAAGAACGAATCGCAGCGCTGGCTTAAAATACCGGGCACGAGTATCGCATTCCAACCCTCGGAGTTTGCCAAATTTGTACTTGTGCTGTATATGGCGTCGTTCATGTCGCGACACCCAAAACGCATGGGAAGCCTTGCGCACGGCATCGCACCCATGCTCATCATTATGGCAGTGGTCGCGGTGCTCCTGCTTTTGCAACCCAATCTTTCTATGACGATTATATTCGTGGCGACCGGTATGGTAATGCTCTATGTGGGAGGTGCACCGCTTAAATATCTGTTGATCATGGCGCTGCTGGCGGTACCGGCGGTACTTTTGCTTGCGAAAGCGCAGCCTTACCAATGGGCAAGGCTTATGATTTTCACCGACCCGTGGAACACCGACAAGGGTGACGGCTATCAGCTTAGACAGTCGCTTTATGCGCTCGGGTCCGGAGGCTTGTTCGGGCAAGGGCTCAACTTCAGCCGGCAGAAGCTTTTGTTTTTACCATATGGGGAGAGCGACTTTATATTTTCCATCATCGGCGAGGAACTGGGCTTTATAGGGTGTACATTCGTTGTGTCCATGTACACGTTTATCACATACCGCGGCTTGCGTATTGCTATTAAATGCAAGGATCGTTTCGGCTCGCTTCTTGCTGCAGGTATTACTAGCGTCGTAGCGCTGCAGGCTGCAATCAACATCGGTGTCGCTACAAGCTCCATACCTCCCACCGGGCAAACGCTCCCGCTCGTAAGCCACGGAGGGACTTCTTTGCTTATTTTTCTCGCCGCATTTGGTATATTGTTGAATATATCCAGAAATCTTGAGCCTCAGTAGAACGTTACATCTCCTGCCCGCATAGAATTATTGTACGGGAGGAGTTTTGCATGGCAAGGTTTATCGTCTCGGGCGGGCGCCCGCTCCAAGGAAGCCTGCGTGTTTCCGGCGCGAAAAATGCGGCACTGCCCATCCTCGCGGCCAGCTTGCTTTCGGATAAGGAAATCGTTTTGTCCGATTGCCCCTGGCTTCGAGATGTAGAGAACATGCTCAGCATCCTAGCTGCACTAGGCGCAAAATGGGTGAGAGAAGACAACATAGTACGAATCAACCCCGAACCGGCTCACAGCTTCATCATGCCGCACCGTACCTCCAAGGAGTTACGATCGTCGATTTTTACGCTAGGGCCGCTTCTCGGGCGGTTTAAAAGGGCGGTGTGCACCTATCCGGGTGGATGCGAGATCGGTCATCGGCCGATTGACCTTCACTTAAAGGGGCTATCCATGCTTGGGGTGAACATCACCGAGGAGCACGGGCAGATTATCTGCGACGGCAGAAACATGAAGGGTGCAGAGATACACCTCGATTATCCGAGCGTAGGTGCTACGGAAAACATCATCATGGGAGCAGTACGGGCACAAGGGGAAACCGTTATCCACAACGCCGCTCGAGAGCCGGAAATCGTGGATCTTGAAAAACTTTTGTGCGCTATGGGTTTTGAGGTTTCCGGTGCCGGTACCTCGGACGTTACGATTGTTGGAAGCACGAAGCCTACAAAGGCGGTAGAGCATACCATCATCCCTGACCGTATCGTGGCCGGCACCATGCTTTGCGCAGCGGCGATTACGGGCGGGGAGATTACGCTTTATAATGTGCAAAGCGTGCATATGGCCTCGGTTATCGCAAAGCTTCGAGAAGCCGGCTGTATTATGCTGTGTGACGAAGACAGTCTCACTTTGAAGGCACCCGATAGGCTAAGGGAAGTTAAGCTTATTGAAACGCTTCCGTACCCGGGTTTCCCGACGGATATGCAGGCACAGTTTTTCGCATTGTGCACCCTGGCGGAAGGAACGAGCGTGGTGGTGGAGAATGTATTTGAAGGCCGCTTTAAGCACGCTGCGGAGCTTGCACGCATGGGTGCGGTATTCACCCAGAAGGATCGCACGGTTGTTATTCGCGGCGTAAAAAAGCTAACGGGTGCGCAGGTATATGCGCGCGATCTGCGCGGAGGAGCTGCTTTAACCATTGCAGGGCTTGCCGCACAGGGCGAAACAATCGTGATGAACGCGGAACTCATAGACAGAGGGTACGAAGGGTTGGAGCACATGCTCGAGCGTGTCGGCGCACGCATACGGCGAGAGGAAGACTGATGGCGGGCGAGTACCAAAAAACACAGGCCGCCTCGGGCAGAGGAAAGGGGAAACGAAAAAAGCGGACGCGCTCTAAAAAAGGGGCGAGCCATACGCTTGGCGTCATGATATTTATCGTTTCCTGCTTTGCTGCGCTTGCGATTGTTTATTTTGCACTAATCGTGGACAAGGTGGAAGTGCAAGGCACAATCAGCGTAAGTGCGGGAAGTATACTCGAAGCCTCTAACATAAAGCCAGGCCAGCACATGTTTTTAGTTGACGATAAGGCAGCGCGCTTCGCCGTATTATCGAATCCCTACATCGAAAGCTTAGAGGTCGTGCGCGATTTTCCGAGTACGATTATCCTCCGTGTAAAGGAACGCATACCGCGCGCTGTCATTGCGGATTCTTCGGGCGATAGCGTGCTTATTGACGAAAAGGGTGCGGTTTTAAATATCGGTGAAACGATAGGCGATTCTCATGTTTTGGTTTACGGTATGGGAAATGCAGGCTATACGCTGGGACAAACAATCGATACAGGAACGGATTTTCAGGCAGAAACGCTTGTTCAAATACTTGCTGCCATCGAACAGGCGGGACTGACAAAGGATGTACAGAGCATCAACATGGCGAACACACTTTCCATCGAACTTGCCATGCGGGAAGGTTTCCTCGTTAGGCTCGGTGCACCCGACGAACTTACGGACAAGCTTTATAACCTTTCACTGGTACTGGAGGAGCTAAGAGCAACCGAAAAATCGGGCGGCATTATCTACCTTGCAGCGCGCGGAGGGCCTGTCTATTCGCCCGATGAATCACCCATCGAAGCCACGGGCTCACCGGAGCCCGATGCATCTGACAATCCCGAAGTTTCGCCTACACCGGATTCATCTTCTAGCCCCGAGGTTTCACCTACGCCTGAGGGCGATTCGTTTAGCGGATAGGATGGTTTTTTCCATTTGCTGACAATTTGCTTTGCCGCATATTGCACAATATATGGTAGGTGTGGTATCCTTTAAATACTGGGCGGAGTATATTTCACCGTCCAACGGTACAGTTTGGAGGAGCGATGAGCCAGTTTACGGCGATTTTGGACATTGGCAGCTCCAAGATGATATGCTTGATCTGCAGCCCCAACGGTAAGGGTGGAGTATTGGTACACGGAGCGGGGGTCTGCGAATACAAAGGGTACAAGCATGGCGTATTTGCAGACGAAAAAAACGCCATCAACGCAATCGAGCGTGCCATCGAGGCTGCCGAGAGCGAATGCAAACGCACTGTGCGCCATATAAGCGTCGGCGTACCGGCACCTTTTGTACAAATTGTATTGAAAGACGCGGAGGTAGTACCGCACCGAAGAAGCGGTTTTTCCCAAGTGGATGTGGATACGCTCATCGACGAATCGCTCAAATTTGATTTTCCTGTAGGATATGAGCTGATGCATTCCACGCCCGTTTCGTATGAAACTTCGGGCACCGTACGGCTCGATGCACCAATCGGAATTAACGCCGACAGTGTGCGCGCCACCGTTTCCCATGCGTTTGTGGATTCCCGTTTTAAAACACTCGTGGCCGACACGCTTCGCGCGGCGGCTATTCAAACCGATATGTTCGTGGCGGTACCGCTTGCGGAAGCAATTTTCATCACACCCGCGGAGGACAGGCAGGCTGTGACTGTGCTTCTCGATATCGGCGGTACGCATACGGATGTATCCGTCGTTAAAAACGGTGCGCTCATCGATTTTCGATCCATCCGCATGGGCGGAGCGAATTTTGCATCCGATATTGCTTACGGTTTGAGACTGGGCGTTCCCGTTGCTGAGAATATCAAGCGCCGTTATGTTTATTCGCTGGATTATCAGGACAGCATAGATATAGTAAAGATGCCCGGCGGAGGTATGCTCCGCGTGGATCATGAAGCCATCCAATACATCGTGGAGGCGAGGAGCCGCGAGCTTGCGGAGTATATAAGCGCAGCACTCGATGAAATGCATGTATTAGAAAGCTTTAAGCCACCCATCTACCTCACAGGTGGCGGCGTGGCACTTATGCGCGGCAGCGCAGATTATTTTGAACGCTGCATGGGGATACCCATCGAGGTACGCATGCCCTGGATGCCGCGTCTTAGTTCACCCAACTACGCTTCCGCATTTGCGGTAATGGATTTTGTGATACATGCTTCCGGTGACGAGGGCCAATCAAGGCTTGAAGGCGCGGCGGAGCGCAGCGGGTTAGTAGGAATTCTCCGGGACTTTTTTGAAAAATAGGAGGAAAGCGTATGCCCATTGGTTTAGAACTGGATTTTGAAAGCGGCCAGTTCGCGCAGCTCAAGGTAGTCGGTGTGGGGGGCGCGGGGAATAACGCCGTGAACCGCATGATCCAGTACGGCTTGCGCGGCGTGGAGTTTATCTCCATCAATACGGACAAGCAGGCGCTTTATCTTTCGCGCGCCAATCAGAAGATACAGGTCGGCGAAAAGCTCACCAAGGGCCTCGGCGCCGGTGCAGATCCCGAGATTGGCCGTAAAGCTGCCGAGGAGAGCCGCGACAGTATCACCGCAGCACTTAAGGGAGCGGACCTCGTCTTCATTACCGCGGGTATGGGCGGCGGCACCGGAACGGGTGCAGCACCCATTGTGGCGGAATGCGCGCAAGCACTGGGCATCCTAACAATCGGCGTCGTAACAAAGCCCTTCGAGTTTGAAGGACGTGTTCGCATGACGAACGCCCAGCGCGGCATTGCCGCACTCAAAGAAAATGTGGATACTCTAATCACCATCCCCAACGAAAGGCTTCTCGACACGGTCGGCAACGTAAGCCTTATCGAGGCTTTCCGCATCGCAGACGATGTACTCCGCCAAGGTATTCAGGGCATTTCCGATCTTATCGCCGTGCCTGCCATGGTCAACCTTGACTTTGCCGATGTGCGCACCGTCATGCGTGAAAAGGGCATGGCGCACATGGGTATAGGTATTGCATCGGGCGAAAAGCGCGCCATTGAAGCCGCTAAACAGGCGGTTGCGAGCCCGCTTCTTGAAACCACCATCAACGGCGCACGGGGCGTACTCATCAACATCACCGGCGGACCGGATTTCGGCTTACACGAGACCCGCGAAGCCGCAAAGCTCATTCAGGAATATGCGGATTCCGAAGCGAACATCATCTGGGGTGCCGGCATCGACGACGAAATGGGCGACGCCGTGCGTATTACCGTAATCGCCACAGGCTTCGACTCCATAGATGATACTCCAATAAAGGCTAAAGAAGCAGATCCGGAAGTGAAAGCGCAGCCCGCCGTCCCGCAGGATTCCGTACGGCAGCAGCGCACCCTCAAAGACCCGTCCAACCTCGCCCGCAACGACTTTTGGAATCGTCCGCGCACGAAAACGCCGGACTATGCTTCGCCGCTGCCCGAGGGAGAGGATGTTACGCCGCACTACACGAAGGCGGATATCCTCAAGGAGGATTACAACCCCAAAGAGAAGAACAACCTTGATTTGCCGAGCTTTTTACGGAATAAAGATTAGCAATCTGAGAAATTGCGCCGCGCGAATAATTGCGCGGCGTATTTTTTAGGGGATAAAACTACAATGGAGGGACCTCATGGAACGCATTTTAAAGGAACCGCGGTTTGATTTTCTCTCCGATTCGAGCAGGGCGTTTCTTTTTGCATTTGATCGCGAAATGGAGGCGCTCGGCTATCATTTTGGCGAAAGCATAGGCGATGGTTATTGTTGGGGCCGCTATATGGTTATATACAGAAAGCGGAATGTTCAAAGCGAACAGGTCTATGCGCGCGTTTATCTAAGGGACAACTATATTGTGTTAAGGCTGTTTCTCAATAAAATCGATAAGCATCGATCGTATCTTGAGCAGGCAGAGCCGTTTATCCTAGCACCTTTCACGGGGAAAAGGGGAGACTGCACGCATTGCCACAATGAAAAAGACAGTACGTGTAAATTCCGTAAGTCCTATACGCTTTTTAACCGCAGCATCGATAAATGCAATGGTATAACATTTGAGTATTTTGAACCGAATATAGCAGATATCCCCAGCTACATAGCGCTTTTTCGGGAATTTTATCCTGAAAGGAGAAAAACGGCAATCTAAAGGAGGATAAGCGTTTCCGATTTTGCTTTAGATTTTTGCGGCGTGCATACGAATATGCACGCCGTTAGCAATTTTATAATACGCATGTGCCGTTCGTGCGTTAAGGATGGCTTTGAACATTGCTATAATTCTATCGCCGTCGATGTCCTTTCGGGTCTTTCCTTCGTCCTGCCACATCTTTAAAGCTTCACCTATCTTGATAAAACAAATCCATTATGCTAAAGCCGCTTTCCCCACGGAATAGACGCACAATCTTATCAAAAACGTCTTTGTTATACCACTATGAAAGTATGGGGCTCGTTTTAATACCTTCTATATTGAGCGCAACCATATTTTTGATAAGCTCAAGTGTCTGATCCCATGCAGCTGTTGATTGGAAGAATTCATACAACAGCGACCTGTTTTGTTGACGATTTTAGCGTCGTTTAATTCGACACCGTGGGCATATATACGCGTCATCGGTTCTACAAATTCTACAAAGTGCGTATGGTATAGTACCGGCAATGGAGGTAAATGCCGTGTGGCTGGAGCTTTTCCTGCTGGATAACGCCGTGATGAATGCGCTTATGCTTCGTGCGGCGGCCGCCATGTGCTCAGCAAAAGTGCCCTTCTGGCGCATGTTTTGCTTCTCACTCGGCGGAGCCGTGTATGCCGCGTTCGCGTTCTCTTATCCTTTCCTTGGAACGCTGACTATGAAGCTTGTTACGGGGCTTCTCATGGCGCTCTGCATCCCGGTTCGGACCGTTCGCGCTTATCTCCACCACGCGCTAAGTGTCTTCTTTGCCGCTTTTTTATCGGGCGGGCTTTGCATCTGCCTCGCGCTTGTTTTAGGCGGGAGTATGAAAAATGGCG
>JAEWZS010000199.1 GCA_023458355.1 Bacillota bacterium | reverse complement strand
CACATTCGTCAAAAGCCATGGCAATATCGGCACCCAAAGCTTGCTCAATTTCCATCACGCTTTCGGGCGTAAAAAAATGCTTGCGCCCGTCAAGAAGCGAGCGAAATTCCACGCCGTTTTCATGTATTTTGTTGGCAGCAGCTAAGCTGAATACCTGAAATCCTCCCGAATCGGTGAGGATAGGCCTGTCCCACCGCATAAAGCTGTGGAGCCCGCCTGCTTCCTTAATAAGCTCATGACCGGGCCGCTCGAACAGGTGGTAAGTGTTTGCAAGTATGATACTTGCGTTAGCGTCCTTAAGGTCACGTGGCGTCATAGCCTTTACGGTTGCCTGTGTTCCCACGGGCATATAGCAGGGCGTGTCAATTACACCATGTGGCGTAGTAAGCCTGCCAAGGCGCGCACCGGATTGCTTGCAAATATGGAGGACTTCAAAGTGAAACGGCTGCATGTTTCTCAAATCCTGTTTCTATAGAATTAGCATCGCATCGCCGAAGGAGAAAAAGCGGTAGCGCTCCTTCACGGCATGCTCGTATACAGAGAGCATTTCTTCGCGGGAACATAGCGCACTTACGAGCATTAAAAGCGTGGATTCGGGCAGGTGAAAATTGGTGATGAGTGCGTCCACCGCTTTAAAACGGTAGCCCGGTGTTATGAAAATGCCCGTCCAGCCGGATTTTGCATGGATGATGCCGGCTTCGTCCGTTACGCTTTCAAGCGTGCGGCAGGAGGTGGTGCCAACACAAAATATACGCCCACCTGACGAATGTGCTTCGTTTATGGTGTTGGCGGCCTCTTGCGTTACTTCGTAATATTCCTCGTGCATGTGGTGGTCTTCAACATTTTCTGAGGAGACGGGGCGGAAGGTGCCAAGGCCTACATGTAAAAGAACATCCACAATCTTCACGCCTTTATCCGTGATCGCACGCAATAAAGCATCAGTAAAATGAAGCCCCGCCGTTGGTGCGGCCGCAGAGCCGCTCTCTCGTGCATACACGGTTTGGTAACGATTCGCATCGGCAAGCCTGGCGGTTATGTACGGGGGCAGAGGCATCTCGCCCGCGCGGTCGAGCACCTCTTCAAAAATGCCCTCATACAGCAATTCCACAACGCGTCCGCCTGCATCGGTTTTATCTAAAATTTGAGCGCTCAGCTCGTTGTTAATCTTATAAACATAACCCGTTTTAGCGCGTTTACCGGGTCGTACAAGCGCTTCCCAGCGCGAATCACTGATTCGCTTGAGAAGAAGTATTTCCATCCTTCCGCCCGTTTCCTCGCGCAAGCCGTGAAGGCGGGCGGGGAGGACGCGCGTATCGTTTCTAACGAGAACATCGCCTGCGTTAAGATACTTCAAAATATCCGTAAATACGAGATCGGAGACGGAGCTTAACTTCCTGTCATAAACAAGAAGGCGCGAAGCGCTGCGATCCTTGAGCGGCGTCTGCGCAATAAGCTCTTGTGGAAGGTCATAATAAAAATCGCCTGTTTTCAAATCGCAACCCCTTTTCACGGTTCCTGTGCCATGCTGATTATACGGGAAAAGGGCATGTTTTGCAACAATAGCTAACCTCGTATAAGAACACGTATAAAGCGGTTTTTACCGCGCTTGAGGACGAAGGTATTGCCTAAAGGCACTACCGCATTAGGAGATTCTATAAGCGCGCCGTCAAGACGTATACCCTTGCCTAAAATAAGCCGCCTTGCATCTGAGTTGGAGCTTGCAAGACCCGCGAGGCGTACGAGCTCCGTGAGGTTTTTAGGGCGCTCTTCAAGAACTATCTCCTCGAGGTTTTCGGGCGTTGAGCCTGCGGCTACGCTCTTATAGCGAAGCTTTGCGGATTGTGCATCCTCTACGCCTGCGTATGTGGAAACAATCGTATCCGCGAACAGGATATGTGACTCTACGATGTCTTCATTTAAAAGCGCAGTATAAACGTCTGCGTCGAGGTCTGTGGTGAGACGAAAATAATCACCTAACAGCGCGTCCGGTACGCGCATGCACTTTTGGTACATGTCGGCGGCGGGTTCGCATAATCCGATGTAATTGTTGAGCGACTTGCTCATCTTCTCAGTACCGTCTAAACCGATAAGGAGTGGGAAGGTTATAACAACCTGCGGATCCTGACCGTAATCGCGTTGGAGCGAGCGTCCTACAAGCAAATTAAAGGTTTGATCGCTGCCCCCAACTTCGATATCCGCATGGAGCGCAACCGAATCATAACCCTGCATGAGCGGGTAGAAAAGCTCGTGCAATCCGATGGGGGATCCATTTTGGTAACGCGTGGAAAAATCGTTGCGCTCAAGTATCTGCGCAAGGGTAAATTTACCTGCAAGCTTCAATACGTCTTCAAAGGAAAGTGCCTTTAACCATTGCGAGTTGTAGACGACAGTCGTTTTTTCGGGGTCAAGTATTTTAGCGACCTGTTCAAAATACGTTTTTCCGTTTTCGCGCGTTTGCTCAAAAGTAAGCGGAGGCCGCGTTTTGCTTTTAAGCGATGGATCTCCGATCATTGCGGTAAAATCGCCGATCACAAATATGATTTCATGCCCGGCATCCTGTAAAATCCGAAGCTTTTTAAATGGCACCGTGTGCCCAAGATGCAGATCGGGGCGCGACGGGTCTGCGCCGAATTTGATTTTCAGCTTTTTGCCGCTTCTAAGCTTTTCCAAAAACGCTTCTTCATTTACAATCTCTGCGGCGTCGCGCCTGATTTGATTAAATACCTGCTGCGCGTCCATATGCTCCTCCTTTATAATAAATAAAAAACGGCTCAAGCTTAAGCTTGAGCCGTCAAATCCACAATGCTGTTCATGCATGCGGCGAAGTCGACTCAAGCCTGCTCCTATAGTAGCAGACCGACTTCGCATAAGCATAAACTTTGTTCAACTTGCGCATGGAGTGTCCTCCGAAGGGTTTGTTTTTCGTATTGTACCTGTCTTATATGGCAAAAGCAAGCAAAAACAGGCTCAATTGAGAATATATTATCGCGGTTTCGCTACATAAATCTCCGCGTCGATGGTGACCTCTCGGATATGTTCTACTGTAAGGCGCGTGGTGTCCACATGGAAAAGCATGGGTGTAAGGTTTAAAAAATCGCTTAGCTGCTCGCGCGAAACGGGAAGTGTATGAACAACGTGAATCTTTTCAACCACATTTAGATGCTCTTTCAAATGTTCCGTCACTCGCGCGGGGGAGTAGGCGTTCGAATGAAGCTCCTCTTTGGCGGCTTGCCGAATTTCTTGTAAATAGCTCTCCCCGGGTATGACCTTTAAGACAATACCATCGGGCTTTACTATGCGCGTGAACTCCGCATAGCCTGCAGGCGAGAAGATATTAAGAACTACGTCGGTACAATTATCCTTTAGCGGTATGTTTGCAAGATCTCCTACGAGCCAGATGACATCGTTGCCGCCGCGCGCAGCAATTTGTATGGCATCTTTTTCGATATCAAGGCCGATTACGTTCGCACAAGGATCAGAAAATTCCTTCATGCCAAGTGCGTAATAACCTTCACCGCAGCCTGCATCCAAGATAAGAGGTGCAACGGATTTTATATTTCTCAATGCGGCTTCGCAAACGGCGTGAAGTATATGGTCATAAAATCCCGCGCGAAAAGCCCTTTGTCGGCTTTCAAAAAGCGATGCATCATAGCCGCGGAATTTCTTTTGCGGTGCGAAATTCACATAGCCCTTTTTAGCAATGTCAAAGCAATGGTTGTTTTCGCATACGAGGCTCGCATTGGAACTCGCCATCGCTTTGCCGCAAACGGGGCAGCGAAGATTCTTTTCTACCCTTATGAATTTATCCGTTCCTACCGACATAAGCCCATCCGTGTTCTTTTTGCTATTTCTTTGCCAGATATTTCCTCATATCTATTGCTACAGCCATAAGTATGATAGCACCCTTGATGATATATTGGAGGTTGGTCGACACGCCTAACCACTGGAGCGCAACCGTAATAATCTGAAGCAGAATAACGCCCGTGATAATACCGGATATTTTGCCCGTACCGCCCGTAAACGACACGCCGCCGATGACGCACGCGGCGATGGCGTCAAGCTCTGCGTTAAGGCCTGCGGAGGCGTTATTGGAACCCACGCGTGCAGCCTCAATGAAGCCCGAGAAACCATACAGTATACCGGCAAGCGCAAACACGAAAATGATTGTCTTCATGACATTGACGCCTGAAACGTTGGCCGCCTCGGGGTTTGCACCCACGGCGTACATGTTTTTGCCAAACGTCGTCTTATTCCAGATAAACCACATGATGGCTGTTGCGGCGATAGAGTAAAACACGTAATAGGGGATTGCCACGCCAAACAGCGTGACGGTGCCTTTCACGACCTCCTTATACGCCTCTGTGAGCCCCGCAATTGGCGCACCGCCGTTGTTGCCGAGGTTCATGTAGATGAGGATGAGGCCGTAGAGCATCAGCTGTGTCGCCAGCGTTACGATAAACGGATGCAAGCTGAACTTCGCAACAAAAAAGCCGTTAAAAATACCGATAATGCAGCCTATTACCATCACGAGAAGCACTACTAAAACAAT
>JAEWZS010000198.1 GCA_023458355.1 Bacillota bacterium | reverse complement strand
AGACCATTTTCCTCGGCACGTTTGATGATATCAAATGCTTCCTCCCGCGTGATGGAGCGCGCACGGCCAGTGCGGATATAGTACTCCGCGGCATGCCCCATTTGGATGCACATATCCTCCTTCAAATGACCGCAGCCCTCACCCATGACTTCGCGGTCGGTGCGGCATGAGCAGGGCGAGCAGGAAAACACCGTGTTCTCGTTTAGATATTTGGAGATTTCCTCATAGTCGGCACGACGGCTTGATCCGTCAATGGAAGATTCTATGGGAATCACGCGCATAAGGCCTATGCCCGGCGGGAACATACCCGCGCTAAACGGCCCGCGTACACGCCCGTAGGCTTCCATTGCATACGCAACGATTGGATATTTCTCAACGTTTTCAAGGCTATTGACGATTATTTCCATGATACCGGGTATCCAGCTTTCGGCATGCCAGAAAGTATCTACACCATCGATGTTGTTTAAAATAGTGGTTCCGTATTTAGCAAGCTTCATCATCTGCTCATAGCAGTATGCTTCGCTCTTGCCGGTGATTGTGGCCATTTCACTTGCCGTGCGCTTGGTGAAATAACCCATAGCAATACCCATTTCGGCCATTTCATCATCTACGCCGGGTTCCAAAATAACATACTCCGGATCATCCCATTGATAGCCTTTGCCGGGCTTTTTCCTGCCGAGCATGTTGGCAAACTGCATGACCTTTTCGTTGTACTTACATTCGTACCCTTCCGGGAACCACATTTTGGTGATACTTTCCATGCTGCCTCCGTTATTTTTTTAGCGTGCTGCGGTAGGTATTGACCTCTTCATGAAGCCACGCATACCACGCCTCCATACCCTCGCCTGTTTTGGCGGAAACGGGGAAAATTTTAATATTCGGGTTAAGCTTTTTCGCGCGAGCGGCACATGCTTCAAAGTCGAAGTCAAACAGCTCAGCTGCGTCGATTTTATTGATGAGAAGCACGTCTGAGATGGTAAACATAAGCGGATACTTTAAGGGCTTATCATCGCCCTCGGGCACGCTTAAGATCATGGCGTTCTTTGTAGCGCCTGTGTCGAACTCCGCGGGGCATACAAGGTTGCCTACGTTCTCTAAAAAGATCAGATCGAGCTCGTCGGTTGTGAGGCCGTTTAGCCCCTGCCGCGTCATATCCGCATCGAGATGGCACATACCGCCCGTATGGAGCTGAATTACCCGCGCCCCGGTAGCTTCAATGGTGCGGGCGTCCACGTCGGAATCGATATCCGCTTCCATCACGCCGATGCTAAGTTCGTTTTTTAGCGCATGGATGGTTTTTGTAAGGGTGGTGGTCTTCCCTGCACCCGGTGATGACATAAGGTTGAGAAGGAAAACGCCCTTATCTCTTAGTTCACCGCGAAGAAGCTCCGCGTCGCGGTCGTTGTTTTCAAAAACGCTTTGTTTGATGGTAAGAATCTTAAAGTTATCCATGTATTTCTCCTTTGGGATGAGTTAGCGGTTTATTTCGCCGCAACCTCATTATACACCTTTAAGTTGGCGTAAATCTCTTGCTTGAGAGGGTTAAGCTTATACTTTTTGATGCGGTATACGGCGTATACGACAACGGCTATATTGGCAGCGAGCGCAAGCGCGCTTACGACAAACAGTGCGACAGGATCATGGCTCGATTTTACCGAGAATATGGTGTCATCCACAAACGTGGGGTAAGCCATGGTAAACATCATCCAAAACGCGAGTGTATGTGCCCTGTGCTGCAGCCACGCGCCTTTTTTAATGAAGAACGCGGTCAAAGTAGGCGCAATTAAAAGCGCCGCGCCCGCATAGAAGGAGTGGTCGCTCACGCAATTATAAACATAGGCGAAGTTCCATATATCGTAGGCGATTACCCAAAACCAGAGCATATCGGGCCACATCATATCGCGCCGCTTATCATTTGCAACATAGATGCCCATAAAGCCTGTGATGGTGAGTATGTTCAATATGCCGGCAATGCCGTTCATGATGTTCCAAGGCCCGCCCACCATCATTACGCCATCCACGATGCCGTTTAGGTTAAAGCACTGGAAGTCGCGCACGCAAGCTTCCAAAATATTAATGGCGAGAATGAGAGGTGGGAATATAACACGGAATTTACTCTGCTCCACCTTTTTGCACATGCGTATGAGCAAAAATCCCAAACAGCCTGCTAGTGCCGAGTATACCTTCACCCAGTGGAACCATGTACCGGTGCTTGAGTCCGCACCTGCGGTATTTGGCCACACGAATATGGTCAACACGAGCGGAAGCACGGCAAAGCACAAAAGCGCTGTCCACTTGTTGATCCGCGAAAACTCGTTGAGCAATATGAGCCCGAGAGTTACTGCTATAAACATCAACCAGGTGTACCAGGGGATCGCCTCGAACAAAAACATGTTGAACCCTCCCATATGCGCATAGATGTGAATTGGTTGTACCAGATTTATCTGTAGTGTAACACTTTGTTATTTCTTAGTCAATATAATGTGCAACTTCGCTGTTATTTTGCGTATTTCTCATATTTAGACGGCTTGTATTTGTGAAAATACAATGGTAAAATAATTGTGGTATCTGGTTGAACCAATGTTTGGAGGTATTGTAATGCAATTTCCCAAATTGAGTGCACCGTCGCTTAAGGAACTATTCGTACAAGAGCTGGAGGGAATGATACTGTCGGGTAAGCTTGCCATCGGCGAGAAGCTGCCGCCCGAGCGGGAGCTTGCAAAAGCCATGCAGGTAAGCCGTGCGGTCGTAAATGCAGGTCTTAGCGAACTGGAGCAGAAAGGTTTTGTGGAAATTCGCCCTCGCATCGGCGCAACCGTATCGGACTTTCGAAGAAACGGTACGGCGGATACTCTGCTTGCCCTTATGCGCTATAACGGCGGCAGGTTAAGACGCGACGAAGTGCGCTCTATATTGCAAATTAAGCTCATCCTCGACCGACTTGCCGCGGAGCTTGCCGCGACAAATGCATCGGACGAGGATTTACATACGCTTTCGGAGCGTTTACAAGCGTTTGAGGAAGCAAATACCCCCGAGAAGACAGCAGAGGCAGCCTACGGCTATTACCATGAGCTTGCGTTTGTGAGCGGCAACACATTTGCACCTCTCATCTACCGGTCCTTCCGTGCTCCGATTTTAAACCTATGGGCTAGATTTTCGCGAAAGCACGGCAATGCATCACTTCGCGATAACGCGAAACGGCTAAACGCATTTATACAAGCGCACGACGTACAAGGGGCGATCCGCTGTGTCGAAAGCTCTGTAGGAGAAGCCATTGCGGGTTCACGAGAGATATACGAAGATTAGTTTATACAACATAAAATGGTGTCTATTTGGGATATCCCAAACAGACACCATTTTTTAATATAAACTCCTTATTCTACGACTACTGTACCGTCCTCTTCTACCGTTACCATCATGCCTGTTTCTACAGCTTCGAGGAATTCGTCGCCGAGACTGTCCACCGTGGGCATGGGGTTATCGGACCACACGCCTGCCAGGATAGCACCCGCTGCGGCGAGTGAGTCGATGGGTTTGGAGAACAGAAGGCACGCGGGCTGTTTTCCAAGCTCCGCCGCACAATAAAGAACCATGCCGCCGGTTGTTGATCCGATGGTTTGCGGCAGGCAAAGTGCTTTTAAATGCATGGGCTTTTTATAAAGATCAAGGTTGTTCTGGTCGGAACATACAGCATCCTTATCGTTGGATAAGATTGCTTTTTGGAAGCTCGCGAGCGTGTTGAACCCTGAACGCGTCACGAGCGCTTCGGCTTTTGCTTTCCCCGGTACAATAGGGCGTCCCTTAAAGGTCTTCATTTGCTTGCACCCCCCGTGATAAGGTTTAACGTCTCCGCATCGGTATAGTAGCGCGCGCTTGTATAGGTGCGGGTCTTATTGGAGTTGGTAATAATAGGCATTTTGCTGCACAGAGGATTGCTCATATACATAAGCGGGCAGATATCCGACAGTATTACGCCTGTTGATTTGAGCGTCGAATATGCAGGCGTACTTTCAAACGCTTTTTTCACCCCCGGTGCTGTGGTTAGGACCGTAGGGATTGCTACCTTCTTTTTGCCATTTGCATTGAGCGCATTTGAAATACACTTTGTCCACTCTGTGAGCTGGTCATACGAAAGATGAGGACAGCCGATAAAACATAGCTTTGGCGCTGCGTCCTTATCCTTCCAGATACATGGGTAGCTATTGCGCACGCGCGTAAGCTCCGCCGCGTCAATCACATAGGTTTTTGCGTTTTCCTTTAGCAGCGCCCGACCTTGCGCTTTGGCTTCGGGCGTGAGGTTTTCCACATGGTAGAGCCCCACAGCACCGTTTGACGCAGTGGCAGCGCCCATATCCTTGAAGTAGGAAAGCGCCTTGTCTGTAAGCCCGTCTTTAAAGAAACGGTCAAGCCCCACGATGTAGGGCACATCCTCCATCGCCTTCATGCCGATGGCACTGCCCAATATCTGCGCCTCGGGGAGCTTTTCGGTTTTAACTTCAACGAGCCAGTCGGCTTTTCTGCCTTCATCGGTAAGCAACCCGAAATAGGGCACACAGCCTACGATGCTGCCGAAAAGCTCGATGATGCCGGAATTTCGGTTGCATCGCGCACCTAAAATACTGTTGGCATACACAACAGCGCTGCTCTCTGCCCAGCTTAAGACTTCACCTTCTTTGGGCGTGTTGCCTTGCTCATTTAAATAACACGCGCAGGAGAATGCATCGTCATCCACAAGTCCCAGCCCTTTGAGCTGTTCCTCATAACCCTTCTGACTGCCGTATAACACTGAAAATACGATTTTTTGCAGGAGGCTTTGCGGCACATTCTTATCAAGAGGACGAGGATCTGCCGTAAAGCTCTGCGCGCTTACAACACCGCTGTCTATGAGCTGCTGCATCAATGAAAACACCGGCTTCATCATGACAAGCCCGAAGGACGTCACCAAGTGCCCCTTCTCGCTCGTGACCTCAACCATCTTTTGTGCTCCGAAAACCTCACCGTACATGACGAGGGTTTTCATGATCTTCGCCTTGACTTCTCCCTCACTGCCGTCTAGGATCGCCTGCTGCTGAGGCGTAAGGTTCATCATGCCGCTCGCCTCCTTATAATGACGTCGCGAGGCGGTATGCCGCACGCGTAGCTTCGAGTATTCTACCGGGCGCAAAGCTGTCGCCAATGTTATGAAGCTCATCCGCAGCATGCTTTTCCTGCGCTTCAAGGAACATCGCATCATCGGGACGTCCGCCCATAGCAAGTACTACAAGGTCTGCGTCAAGGCTTTCTTCGCGCTCCTCAGTACCTATTTTCTTAGCGAGTGGATTTTCAATGTTCTTAGGCAAAATTGGCTGCCAGGTATTGTAAGGATCGGGTACACCTTTTGATACGTTACGCTTTATGTTGACTTTTCCCACGTCAAAGGAGGTTACGCGCGCACAGTTGATGAGCTTCACGTCCGCTTTCTTTAAATAATGGATGAGATGGCCGCGGTTTGCGGTGCATGCGCCTTCTATCATATATGGAAGCATATCAACAACCGTTACGTTTAAGCCCTTCTCGTACTTGAGCCAATAAGCCGTTTCACACCCTACAGCACCGCCGCCAACAACAACGACATTTTTTGCGTTTCCGATTTTCTGATCATCAACGAGAAGTTCCGTCGCCTGCACAGTGCTTGCTTGCTCGATGCCCGGAAGCTTCGGGGCTACATTTTTAGTGCCTATGGCAAACACAATGCTGTCGTACCTGGCTTTTTTAAGCTCGTCTACGCTTACTGCGGTGTTAAGATGCACCTTAAGTCCGTGGTCTTTTTTCGCCTTGTCTACGACATCGGCAAGATATTTCTCAAAGTTTTCAATGTCAAACTTCACAATAGGCACACCGCCCGGAACCATTCTGCCGCCCAGCGAACCCGTCTTTTCGAAAAGCTCCACATCATGACCGCGTTTTGCCGCTATGGAGGCGAGCATAGCACCTGCAGGGCCGGCACCTACAACGGCGACGCGTTTTTTGACTCCGGCAGCGGGAATTGCAGGAGGTATTACATCCTCAAAGCCCGTGCGCGGGTTCACTGCGCACTGCGGGTGACCGCCTTCCACAAACTCGTTGATGCAGCCTTCCTGGCAGCCGATGCAGGGGCAAATATCCTCCACTTTACCCGCGTACGCCTTATTAGGCCATTCGGGATCTGCAAGGAGAGGACGGCCGAGCATGACCATATCGCAGTCGCCATCGCGCAAGGCGCGCTCCGCAATATCGGGGTAGCCAAGCTTACCTACCGCCACGATGGGCACGGGTAATCCGGCGTTTGAAAGTATGTTTTTCTTAGCAAAATACTCTTTAGCAGCGCGCGCCACTTCGAGGAAACAGCCCGCAGGCATACCGGAGGGCGGATGCGGCAGCCACCAGTTATCGTAGCAGCCAAGATCCACGTCGAACACATCAACGCCGGCTTCCACAAGCTTTTCCATATAGGCAAGCGTTTCTTCAATCGTGCGCCCGTTCTTAAACTTTCGAAGCGCGGGAATGTTCATCCCGTCCGCTCCGTAGGTTTCGTTAAGCGCGAGCGATAAGTCGATTCGATACATGATAGGATAACCCTTGTCGGTACGTCTTCTTAACTCCTTTACCATATCTACGCCAAAACGCATATGGTCCGCATAACGGCCGAGCTTTCGGCGGTTGAACGCGGGGTTTGTGAGCTGTTCCAGCAAATAGCCCTCGTGTCCGTGCAAATACACGCCGTCAATACCCAGCGCCATCGCGTCCGCAGCGGCTTGCCCCGCGTTTTTGATGATCTTTTTGAGTTTAGCGTCCGAAAGACGCACGCTCGGAATCTGCGGGATGTAGAAGTTCGGGTTAAAGGAGGCTGAAACAGGGAATTTCAGCTCGTTGATAAGGCATTGCGGGTTACCCACGCGGCCAAGGCCCGCTGTGAGCTGCACAAATATTTTGCTTCCGTAAGCGTGAACGCCCTGCGCCAAGTCGCGCCAACCCGCGTACACAGTGCGGCTGCGGTCGATGCGCGGGAAATAGCTCAGCTTCCCAAGCTCCGTAACCGAGCTGTCGATGCTGTGGCTTATAGGGATAAGCCCTGTCGTGATAAGCCCAACGCCGCCGCGCGCCCGTGCAAAGAAATACTGCAGCATCTTGTCGTTAGGTCTGCCCGTTTCCTCGCACATATCGATGTTGCCCATAGGCGCCATCACAAGGCGGTTCTTCACGGTAATGCGGTTGATGCGGATGGGCGAAAACATCGCGTCATAGGGGTAGAGCTCTTTCGTCATACGCCCCGTACCGCCTGCGCGGTTTTCCTGTTTGTCGCAAACCCAGTTGCCGTAGCTGTCCACAAGCCGTTGTACCAGAGGATCGGTTTTCATGCATCTACGCTCCTTTACAAAGTGATACAATACAAAAAACAGAATATCGTTCTGTTTTCTTTAAATGTATTATATCACTTTGTTAATTCTATAACAATACATCATTCCTAATTTTTCCTATAAAAAACAGCTGTTTTCTCACAATTCGCGCTGTGGTATGATGACCATAGTATTGCTCCCCCAATGAAATCATGATAGATTGGTGAGGATATTTGTCGCCGGACAAGGAAAAAAGCACAGGCATACCGGGACGTATTCCGAGCATTTTTGACGCAGGCTGGCGGCAAATAGACCGCCAATATGTTTTAGGATTTTGTTGGGGGAGCAATATTAGGAGGGAACATACTATGTCTGTCCAAACAAACGCGCAGCGCAGCGCGAAAACAATATCCGCCATTATGCAGGCAGCATTACGCCTTGTTCGAAAAATGGGTTGGGAGAAGACAAGCGTAAAAGGCATATGCGAAGAGGCCAACGTTTCCGTCGGCGCATTCTATCATCACTTTTCTTCAAAAAATGAGCTGATGAGCCGCTCCTTTTTACTTTTTGATGATTCTATGAGTGAATTTTTGCCCGCGCGCACAGGATCGCCATTACAAAACGTCCGCGCAGTGCTGATGGTACAAACTGAATTTGTGGCAAGGGAAGCAGGCCCTCTTAGTGCCGAGTATTACAGAACCATCCTTACAGACAGCGAGCACCTCGCCGCAAGCCCCGACCGAGCCTATTACAGGGCTGTTTTATGGAGTGTACACGAAGCGAAAGCGCATCTTAAAGAGGGCTTTACGCCTGAGTACGCAGCGGATTTTTTGATTAAATTCGTTCGTGGTTGTTTGTTCGACTGGTGCTTGCGCAATTTCAGCTATGATGTTGTGGAACGGACAGGAAAAGACCTTGATGTGTTGATGGGCGCCTTATTCCACTGAGTTGTTCTCATAAATGCGCGACTCGCCGAAGGGACCATACCCCACGCCGATAAACCGCCAGCCGTATCTTTCGTAATAGGAAGTATGGTCGGTGGAAAGGTATACCTTGCTAAACCCGAGCTTTTTGGCCTCCTTTAGGCCATGCTCCAGTAAAATTCCTCCATAACCACTCTTTCTTTTATCTTCCTCTACATACAGCGCACAAAGCCACGGCCATAGGTCCTGTCGGCTTATAAAATCGTTTGCAATAAGGCCATAGCTTCCGATAACGGTATCCCCTTCCATAAGAAGATACCAGCGCGGAAGCGGGCTTAAAGTATCGAGGCTATGGGATATGGAATCCTCGTAGACGCGCCGGTCGATACCCCACTTTTCAGAAAAGTAATCGACCGCGCGTTCAAAATATGCGGGATTTTCGCGAACGGATACTACGATAGGCTCCATACATTCAAGCTCCTTTTAACAATCCGGCGCAACCGCCATACCCTTGATGGCTTGGTCGACGCTCCAATAAAAGCGTTCCGCACCGACAGCATGCTTAAGACCGCATTTTTCAAACATATGCTCCACATTTGGTTGGAGGCTAGAAAAGTAAACTTCCGCACCGTTCTCCGTCATGGACTTACACAGATCCGTAACCGCTTGCACAGCCGATATATCAGCCAGCGACACACCGCGCATGGAGAATATGACGCAGCGCTTTCCTTTTAACTCGTCACGCACGCAATCCTCAAGCCTGCGCACGGAGCCGAAGTAGAGCGGGCCGCTCACATACACCACGGCGGTATCTTCATGCCCTTCAATTGGGGCACAGTCCTGAAGCTTTTCAGGCACAATGCCGCTCACGGTTATCTCAACCTGTGATACCTTCACAACAAACGTGAGAAGAGAAAACAATACGCCTATTACGATGGCAACGGTGAGATCGAATACCACCGTACACGCCATGGTGATACCAAACTGCATCATGGCGCTCGCGATGCGCTTACGAAAAATATCCTTGATTACATGCCACTCGTTCATACGCCAAGCCGTCACCATGAGCACGCCTGCGAGAGCGCACAAAGGAATTTTTGACATGATGCCGCCAAGTGCGAACATGGAAAGAAGCAATACCGCGGAATGGATGATACTAACAAGACGCGTCTGTCCGCCGGCCTTCACCGCAACGCTCGTGCGTGCGATAGCTGCGGTAGCCGGTACGCCGCCAAAGAAAGGAAGCATCAGATTGCCCACGCCCTGTGCAATCAACTCTGCACCCGCGTTGAGCTTTTCGCCCTTCATGCGTCCTGCGGAAGCGCCGCATAATAAGCTTTCGATCATGCCGAGCGCCGCAATACTGACAGCGGGCATTAATAGTTCGCTAAGGCGGCCCGGCTGAAATTCGGAAAGGGCAAGACGCTCGCCCAAAAGAAGTGTTTTAGGGATTTCTCCTACATTTGCTACGGGGAACGCAAATATAGCATTTGCCGCTGTGGCAAGTATGATGGCCGCGAGCGAGCCCGGCACAATCGCAGACCACTTTTTAGGGTAGATTGCCATAAATACGATCACCGCTATGCCTATGATGAGCGCATAAGGGTTGAGGCTTTGCGAAATGGAGAAATAGCTTATCAGACGTTCTACGGTCTCAGTGCCATGGGAGGTAAGGCCGGTGAGGTTGTTGACTTGCCCGAGCGCGATGATTATAGCAATACCCGAGGTAAAGCCCGTTATAACGGGCAGCGGAATAAAAGAGACCAAGTCGCCAAGCTTTAAAACACCGGCGAGGATAAGAAGCACGCCCGAAAGCGCACAGGCGACGAACACACCCTGCATGCCGAAGCGCGCCACAAGTGAAACGAGTATGGCGGTCATAGCACCCGTAGGCCCCGATATTTGGAACGATGCTCCCGAAAAAGCGCCGATCACAATACCCGCCACAATGGCGGTTACAAGACCTGCCGCAGCGCTTGCACCGCTGCTGACGCCAAACGCGAGTGCGAGCGGAAGTGCAACTGCCGCGACGGTAACACCGGCAAGCAAATCCTTACCGAGCTTCTGTGTATTGTAGCCCTTAAATTCGCGGGCGAGCATGGCGGAAAATCCCTTAAAATATTTCACAGAAAATCCCCTTTGAATGCATTACATTTACATTTTTTTATCACACCAAATGCCATTATAGCACTTTCGCGCACAACGTCAATGTAATTGCAGGGAAAACTTCCTGTCATCCTGCTTACTGAAATTTTTATGTCATTACCAGGAAAAAGCCCGTTATCAAAGGAATGTTTTATAGTCCTCGTAATTCGAGCGAAGCAGGGCGGGCGTATCGAGAGAATACGGGCATTGCGACGCGCATTGCCCGCAGTTTAGGCAGGTTTCAATTTGCGCCATGTTCGATTGCCATTCTTTCGTAAACCACTGCGCTTTCGGGGAACGCCGTATCATAAGGCTCATGCGCGCACAATTGTTGATTTTAATGCCGACAGGACATGGCATACAGTAACCGCAGCCGCGACAAAACGACCCGGACAGCTCTTTACGGTCTTTTTCAATCTTCGCGAACATGACTTCATTGAGCACGGGCTCCTTTACATTATAGGAAAGGAATTCTTCTAGCTCCATCTCCTTTTGAATGCCCCATATGGGTACAACATGCGGGAACTGTGCAAGGTACGCATAGGCGAGTGCCGAGTCGGTTATAAGACCGCCCGAGAGCGCTTTCATCGCAATAAAGCCCATGTTTTCTTGTCTGCATGCCTCCGCAAGCTCCAAATCCTCCTTCGTGGCAAGATAGCTTAACGGGAATTGGAGCGTATCGTATAGACCGCTTTTTACGGCTTCATGCGCGACGTTTAAACGGTGGTTGGTGATACCAATAAAGCGAATTTTACCTTGCGCCTTCGCTTCGAGCATCGCCTCATAAAGCCCGCTTCCGTCCCCCATCTTCGGACAAAAATCGGGGTTGTGGAACTGATAGATGTCGATGTAATCGGTGCGTAGGTTTTTTAAACTTATGTTAAGATCGGCCCAAAACCCGTCTACAGTGGTTGCGCCCGTTTTCGTGCTGATGACGATTTTGTCACGCACGCCTTCAAACGCCGCGCCGAGTTTCTCCTCGCTGTCAGAATACCAACGTGCGGTATCGAAGTAGTTCATGCCGCCGTGAAACGCCTTTTGAAGAAGGCGAACCGCTTCCTCTTGTGATATACGTTGTACGGGCAGCGCACCGAAGCTGTTTTTACCAACCGTAAGTCCGGTTCTGCCCAAAATGACTTTTTGCAATGCCGCTTCCTCCTGATGTTACTAATAATAAATGTAACACCAGGAGCACACGGCTCGTCAATACCTTATTCAAATTCTGTCATTCGTAATTATAGGCGCACGTACACGTCATAGCTGAAATCGTCGATGTTAATCGCTCCAAGAAAGCCTTTGTTGCCTTAACCGAGTCGGTGCACCGCCCTAGCATAAATAGGGAAAATGTTTTACCAACCTCTTCCATTTCTATGAATTTTGTAATATGATCAATATAAAATGACCGCAGTCAATGAATATTATATCAAAGAAACAGGGCAGGAGAAAATGCCGTATAACAGCGAAAATAGAAGAATAAAGGCCGATCGTACAAAGCAGAAGATCTATAAGAGTGCAGAGACGCTGTTTAAATCCCATGCCTTCCACGAGGTAAGTGTAGATGAGATTGTAAAAATGGCAGGCGTTGCCAAAGGCTCTTTTTATGTGCATTTTGCTTCTAAAGATGCTCTGTATGCCTCCCTGTTTTCAGACTATACAGGCAGAATCGATATGGACTACAAGTCCTATCTCGATTCCTTGCCTCAGGATATGTTGGCTTCTGCCAGGCTTTTGTGTCTCATAGAAAAAATAGTCGACGTCCTGATCACTACGATTGGCTATGAGAAGCTTAAGGCTGTCTATCAATTTCAAATTGCAAAGCCAATCAATATGGAAGTCATTTATGGGTACAACAGAGGTGTTTATAACATGGTTGAAGATGTTCTCTCCTACGGCATACAAAAAGGAGAGTTCAAAGAAGCGTTGCCGCTTGAGATTCTGACCAGGCATTTTGTAATGGCCATAAGAGGAATCACCTATGAATGGTGTATCCGTTACCCTGATTTTGATTACAAAGCTGAAATGCTGCAACATTTCGGCCTTTTACTGGACGGACTGCGCAGCAGCCCGCTTACACCCCAAACAGATCAATCTGGGCGATAAGACTGGCTAAAAAACACCTTTCTAAGGAGAATGCGAACATGAAGAAACTCCCGGCATTGCTGCTTTGTGCAGCGCTAGTCTTAACGCTGATGCCCGTAACAGCTCGGGCGGCGATCAGTGTCGACACCACCGACTACGCCTTTGACGCCGCCACCGGCATGCTGACCATCAAGTCTAACGCCGCTATTGAGTGGGTTGGTGCATATGGAGATAGTCATTGGTGGAGAGATTTCAATTTTTTCCCGGACGACATCAAAGCGGTAGATATTCTGAACGGCGTTACGGAAATCGGCGATCAAGCGTTTATGTATTGCACGGCACTCGCATCAGTGACGATTCCGAGCTCCGTTACCTCCATCGGCGATCAAGCGTTTATGTATTGCAGAGCCCTCACATCGGTGACG
>JAEWZS010000197.1 GCA_023458355.1 Bacillota bacterium | reverse complement strand
AGGAGGTTCAGCCCCTTTATAAGGAGCGGGTCGTTTTTCTTAACAAACGCCTCGTCGCGCACCACGGACTCGAGAACAAGAATGCCTTCACGCTTCGCTTTTACAGAAAGGTCAACAATCGTATTCATGGTTTCGGCGAGCGACATCTTAGGGTTAGAAAAAGCTTTGCCCAGAAGCTTTGGTATCTTCGAAAGATCCCCCATGCCGTAGGAAACGAAGGTAGCACCGAACGTTCCGCCGAAGATGATGATGATCGGGCTGATTTGCACCAGCATTTCCGGCTGGCCTTTCTCCAAAAAGAAGCCGGCAAGAAGCGAACCAAAGCCGAGTAAAAGTCCGATGATTGTGGCTATACCCATTCTTCCACCTCACAATATACGACGCAGTAAACCGCGATGCCATGATATCACTACTTTATATCGTCACAAATCGGAGAAAAACTTAACATAAATTCATTATCTCTGTCACGTAACATCATTTTTTCTGCAAAATTGCAGAAAAATAGTAATTTAGCGTGCTGCATTTTTATGAGCATTGCCTTGACGACTATAAAAATGTCTTATATAATACACTTGCACGGAGGTGAACACGGTGACGCGCTTAAACGAAACGGAGATGTCCTATTGGAAAAGGAATACGGTATTTTCCGGTATGGGCGAAGCGTTTTTTCAGCGTGCGCTCGAAGGAGCGCAGGTGAAATCATTTCGTGCAGGTGAAAGCGTGATGGCATCGGGGGCGTATCTACGTGCACTCGGCGTAATCGTCGAGGGTGAGGCAGATGTCTTGAAGCACGCGGAAACGGAGGGTGATTCCCACGGCGTGTTCATGAGCGTATTAAAAGCCGGGGAGGCATTTGGTGCGGCAACCATGTTTTTAAACGATGCATCGGCAGTGACTCAGGTGCGCACGCGGCGCGGCTGCAAGGCCGTACTGTTTCCTGAGGCATGGCTTACGACGCTTATGCAGGAGCATTTCGAGTTTGCGCTTAACTACATCGCTTATCTCACGGGGCGTGTCCACTTTCTCACCGGCCGCATCGAAAGCATTGCCCGCCCGACCGCAGCGGATAAGCTTTATAACCACCTCGTGCAGAGTGCTGAGGATAAAGTGGTGCATCTGCCGCACGGCATGAATGCGCTTGCAAACGCGCTTTCCATCAGCCGCGCGTCGCTTTACCGCGTCATGGAGGAGCTAGAGCAAAATGGGATGCTCCGCCGTGAGGGAAAAACCATCTATTTATTAGGGGGAAACTGAACCATGTTAAAAAGAACCGTAAGTCTACTTGTGCTTGTACTCATGCTCGCTGTATCCGTTCTCGGGTGCGCGCAGCAAGATGTCACCTCCATACGCGTGGCCGCATTAAAAGGCCCTACGGGGATGGGGCTTGTTGCGCTCATGGGTACGGAATATAAAGACCTTTATACCGTAACGCTCTCCGGGGCACCCGACGAGGTGAGCGCAAGCTTCATCGCGGGTGAAACGGATATCGCAGCTGTACCTATTAACCTTGCATCGGTACTTTACAATAAGCTTGAGGGCGAGGCCGTGATGATTGCCGTAAACACATTGGGCGTGCTCTACGTGCTTGAAAACGGCGATACGGTTAATGCGATTTCCGACCTGAGCGGCAAAACGCTTTACGCCACCGGCCAGGGCGCCACACCCGAGTATATACTCAATTATTTGCTCGAGAAAAACGGCCTGACGGACGCGACTGTGGAATATAAAACCGAGCACAGCGAGCTTTCGTCGCTTATGGCGGCGGGCGAGGTGACGCTCGGTATGCTCCCGGAACCCAACGTTTCGGCTGCGATGGCGCAAAACGCCGACCTTCGCGTAGCGCTTAACCTTACCGAAGAATGGGATAAGGTAAGCACAACCCCGCTCGTGCAGGGCTGCCTGATTGTACGAAAGGCATTTTTGGAGGAGCATGAATCGGCTGTGAAGCGCTTCCTTACCGACTATGCGTCTTCCACCGCGTTTGTAAATAGAGAGCATAAGGAGGCCGCGGCGCTTATGGAGCAATACGGCATCGTGCCCTCGGCCTCGGTAGCAAAAGGGGCTATAGGCAAATCGAACATCGTGTGCATGACGGGCGATGAGATGAAAGCAGCCGCCGCAGGCATGCTAAATGTGCTGTTTGACTTCAACGCAAAGAGCGTGGGCGGCGCAATACCCGGAGATGATCTCTACTACGGCGCAAAGTGAAGCGGCTCAACAGGGTACTAAAAAAAGCGCTCATTGTGCTTTTATATCTGGCCGTATGGCAGATAATGGCGATGGCGAGGGGAAACGAGTTTTTGCTCCCCTCGCCCGTTTCCACGTTTAAAAGCCTTTTTTTTCTTATGGGAGAGCGCAGCTTTTATTTGAGCGTAGGATTAAGTCTCGCGCGTGTCGCGGGCGGTTTTGCTCTGGGCGCAATCGCCGGTACGCTCCTCGGGCTTTTTACGGGTTTTTCGGGTGCTGCGAGGGAGCTATTAGACCCGCTTAAAGGGCTTATGAAGGCGACACCCGTCGCTTCCTTTATTATTCTTGTGCTTTTATGGTTCTCAAACGGCGTAGCGCCGTTGTTTGCAATTTTTGTAATGGTAACACCGCTTATATGGGCGAGCGTGGATGCGGGTGTACGTGCAACGGATAAGGACCTTATAGAAACAGCAAAGCTCTTTAAGCTTTCGCGTCTAAATACGCTCCTTCATATATATCTGCCGTCCTTGCTGCCGCAGTATCTTGCATCCTGTACTACAGCACTCGGGTTTGCGTGGAAGGCGGGCGTGGCTGCAGAGGTGCTCGCGCACCCGAGGTTCTCCATCGGTCAGGGCTTGTACGCAAGCAAGATCAACATCGAAACGCCGGAGCTGTTCGCATGGACACTCGTTACGATACTTTTGAGCATGCTCTTTGAAAAGGTTGTTGCATCGCTCTTAGGGAGGATACGCGCATGATTGAGCTTAAAAACGTCGTATGCTCTTACGAGGGAAAAACCGTGCTCAGCAACTTGAGTTTAAGTTTGCCCGAGCGCGGCGTTGTTGCGGTAACGGGGCCATCGGGAAAAGGCAAAACCACGCTTTTGAAACTCCTTGCAGGGCTTGTTCCGCCAGTTTCGGGCAGTATAGAAGGATTATTAGGCAAGCGTGTTTCCATGGTATTTCAGGAAGACAGGCTTTTGCCGTGGCGTACGGCACTTGAAAACGCGTCGCTTTTTTGCGGCGACGAAGCGCGTGCAAAAGAAACCCTAATCGCACTCGAACTTTCTGATGCTCTAAATAAACGCCACGATGAGCTTTCGGGCGGAATGCGGCGGCGCGTTGCAATTGCGCGCGCGCTGTGTTTCGGGGGCGATATTCTTCTTCTCGACGAGCCTTTCAAGGGGTTGGATGACGCGCTTAAGCTCCGTGTGGCTAAGCGGATGAAAGGTGCTTTCCCCCTCACGGTCCTCGCAACGCACGACATGGCGGAGGCGGATATGATGGGTTGCATGCAGCGAGTGGAGCTGTAGGCACGCGCTGCGTGTCAAAAAAATGACCTACGTCACTTTTTTGAGGATTCACGCTTTACCTAAAATGCTTTGCATTTCCGGGCGGTAAAGCGCGTAAGGTACGAAAGCCTGCGGCTTTCATCCGTTTCGGCGTACATGCCGCCAAAGCCGGAAGAAAGTCAAGGGGCGCGACCCCTTGACAATCCAATGGCAGGGGATACACTCCCGCTCAGTTTGTCAGATCTCATATTGTGAGACGGTGTTCATTTATATTATAATAATGAAATCTTAACAGCGGAGGTGGTCGCTACGGACGAAACGCGAAGGTTTACTATGATCGACGAACCGTTCACATGCCGTGTATGCGGACATGAAGTGAATGCGCTTCAATACACCGCGCGCGACCATTGCCCCTGCTGCCTTTGCTCCATGCATGTAGACAATCTTCCCGGCGATCGCGCAAACGATTGCGGTGGGGTATTGCGCCCCGTGGGCGTTGAATCGTATAAGGGTGAATTTAAGATTGTATATCGCTGTGAGAACTGCGGTGAAGTCAAACGCAACAAAGCCGCGAGCGACGATGATATGAACCTTATCATAAAGCTCTCGGCAAACCCTTTAAGAAGATAAGGCTTCGCCTTTCGCGAAAATGGCTGTGGCCATTTCCGCGAGAAAAGCTTACACAGGTTGCCTAAAATGCTGCGCATTTTCGGGCGGCAACCTGTGATAGGAACGAAAACCTGCGGTTTTCATCCGTTTCGGCACGCAAGGCCGCAGGCCTTGGCCTCATAAGGCTCCGGCTGCGCCGGACGTGTACATGCCGCCGAAGCCGGAAAAAAATTAAGGGATTGTGATCCCTTAATAATCCCTCAGGATTTTTACCGAAAAGCTGTTCTTTTTCTTTGCGAAACACGCGGATGCGTGTACATTTAATGCGAGTTTTGAAAAAATCCGTTTTTTCTTGAAAAAAAGCCTTGCAAACGGGGAAAGGTTCATGTATTATTGTACTTGCTGCGCGCGAAGCGTATGTTTTTGCGCGCGTAAATCGTTGGTTTCGCGAGAGGTTGCCGGCGTTTGCCATCCGGGTAATTTTCGCGGGACGCCCACGTAAAGGGCAACGGGCTGTGCCCGGCCGTACCTTTATAGAACTGAAACGCACGGCCGCGTGTACAACCGACACTAGAAGGAGGATAAATAACATGGCAAATCAGAAGATCCGCATTAAGCTCAAGGCCTATGAACACAATCTCATCGACCAGAGCGCAGAAAAGATCGTAGAAACGGCCAAGCGGACGGGCGCGCGCGTATCAGGCCCCATCCCCCTGCCCACTGAGAAGGAGGTCGTCACGATCCTCCGCTCGCCGCACAAGTATAAGGACAGCAGAGAGCAGTTCGAGATGCGTACCCACAAGCGTCTGATCGACATACTCCAGCCCTCCTCCAAAACGGTGGATGCGCTGATGAAGCTCGATCTCCCCGCCGGCGTCGACATCGAGATCAAGCTTTGATTATCGGAGGTGTAAGCAACATGAAAAAGGCTATTTTGGGCACGAAGGTCGGTATGACCCAGCTCTTTAGGGAAGACGGCACCATGATCCCCGTGACCGTCGTTCTCGCGGGCCCCTGCCCTGTGGTTCAGAAAAAGACCGTCGATCACGACGGTTACGATGCCGTGCAGGTGGCGTTCAAGCCCATCCGCGAAAGGCTCGTCACGAAACCCTTCCTTGGCCATCTCAAGAAGGCCGGCTTAGGCGCCTACCGCTATGTACGTGAGTTCAAGCTCAGCGACTCCGCTTCCTACGAAGTCGGACAGGTCATCAAGGCCGATACGTTTTCTGCCGGTGACCGCGTCGACGTGATCGGCATCAGCAAGGGCAAGGGCTTTGAGGGTAACATCAAGCGTTGGAACCAAGCCCGCGGCCGCAAGACCCACGGCTCCCATTCCTATCGCGTTCCCGGCTCCCTGAGCGCAAACACCTACCCGGGCGAGGTCTTTAAGACCAAGCATCTGCCGGGCCATATGGGTCATGAGCGCATCACGGTCCAAAACCTCGAGGTCGTCCGTGCGGACGCCGAGCGCAACCTCCTGCTCATCAAAGGCGCGATTCCCGGCGCCAAGGGCGGCCTGGTCACCGTGCGCGAAACCGTGAAGTAAGAGCCGATTGAAAGGAGAAAGCAAAATGCCTAAGGTTGCATTGTACAATATTTCCGGCAAGAGCGTCGGCGAAATCGAGCTCAGCGACGACGTGTTTGGCGTAGAAGTCAACACCGCCGCGATGCACACGGTTATAACAGCCTACCTCGCTAACCAGCGCCAGGGCACCCAGAGCGCCCTCACCCGCGCCGAAGTTCGCGGCGGCGGCATCAAACCGTGGCGTCAAAAGGGCACCGGCCGTGCCCGCCAGGGTTCCACCCGTTCCCCGCAGTGGAGGCATGGCGGCGTTGTATTCGCTCCCAAGCCGCGCGACTATCGCGTGAGCGTCAACCGCAAGGTAAAGCGCCTTGCGCTCAAGAGCGCCCTCACATCTAAGGTCAACGATCAGAGCATCATCGTGTTTGACGCGTTGGA
>JAEWZS010000196.1 GCA_023458355.1 Bacillota bacterium | reverse complement strand
ACCTTATACATGGATTACCGGGTCTCCTAACTTAAACGTAAATACTTACATAATTTTAGCATTCCGGGTGCAGTGCGTCAATTCTCCAAAGGTGCCTCCTCGTTTATCTCCTCGGGAGGATGAAAAAACTTAAATACAGCCTCTGCTGCGGGGCGGTTAACCCCCGGGGCTTTCATAAGTTCTTCGACATCGGCCTTTTTTATGGCATCCACGGTAATAAACGTATCAAACAGCGCTCTTCGCCGTTTGGGGCCTATACCCGTAATTTCGTTGAGCACGGAATAAAGCGCATTTTTGGAGCGCAGGCTCCTGTGATAGGTGATGGCAAAACGGTGCGCCTCGTCTCTAATGCGCTGTAAAATATGGAGCGCAGGGTCGCGTCTGTCAAGCACGATAGGTTCCTCAACGTTTGGCAGAAGAATGGTTTCGCTGCGCTCCGCAAGGCCTATGGCCGGAACAAAGGCATAACCCTGCTCTTCGAGCACCTCAAGCGCAATGTTCAATTGCCCTCTGCCGCCGTCCACCACAATTAGGTCCGGAAGCGTAGAAAATTTCAAATTCCCTTCGCGTGCGTTCGTAAAGCGGCGCGTTAACACCTCGCGCATGGCAAGATAATCATCGCCGCCTGTGTCGCCCTTGATGCGAAAACGCCGGTATTCAGTAGGAGCCGGTTTACCGTTTACAAACACCACCATGCTCGATACCGTGTCGCGCCCGCGGATATGCGAGTTGTCGTAGCACTCCATGCGCTCAGGAATAATCTCCATGCCGATGATCTCGCAAAGACGTGCAAGCGCACCTTCGCCGCGTTCCCATGTGCGGTGCTCCAGCTCCCGTGTTTTTTTGATGATATCAAGCCCGTTCGCATAAGCCATTTCAGCAAGCTTGCGCTTTTCACCGCGCTTGGGGCACACGATTTCGACCTTTCTCCCGCGAAGTTCACGCAGCCATTCGCTAAGCGCTTCCGCGTTTTCAGGCAGGTCCTTTACGACGATTTCTTTTGGCACATAGCCTGCGTCCATATAATATTGCTGCAAAAAGGCATACATGATTTCTCCCGCAGGCTCGTCCGAGCAGGAAATACCGATACGCTTGGTGCCCACCACCTTGCCCTTTCGAACAAACAGCGCAAACACCACCGCGTCGCCTTCATCGCGTACGAATGCAAACACATCACGCTCAAACTCCGAGGGTGCAATCGCCTGCTGCTGCTCGCTCATAATGCGCACCGAAGCAATACGGTCGCGAATCTGCGCTGCGCGCTCAAAATCCATCGCTTCGGCTGCCTCGTTCATCTTAGAATTGAGCATAGTCAGTATGGGTTCGGTATGCCCCTCAAGAAAATGTCCCACTTGATCGAGCAGTTCGTGGTATTCCTCACGGCTAACATTGCCCGTACAGGGCGCGCAGCATTTTCCGAGGTGGTACATCAAACATGGCCGCTCACGCCGAGCTATAGCCTTTAGGATATCCTTTGAGCAATGGCGTACGGGAAACATTTCACGGATGGCATTAAGCGAGTCACGCAGCGCTAAACCGCTAAGATAAGGGCCGTAATAGCGCGCACCGTCGTTTTTGACACTTCTGACCACCTCAAAGCGCGGATACGCTTTTTTAACATCGAGCCGCACATAGGGGAAATGCTTATCGTCCTTCAAAAGTATGTTGTAGCGCGGCAGGAGTTCTTTAATTAAGTTGCTTTCAAGCGTAAGCGCTTCGGTTTCGTTTGAAGTAAGGATGTATTCAAAATCCGAAATATGTAACACCATGGCGGCTACTTTGGGAAGCTGGTTTTTATTTTGGAAATACTGCCGCACGCGGTTTTTTAAGTTAACAGCTTTGCCGACGTAAATAACCTGCCCCATAGCATCAAACATTTTATAGACGCCGGGCATATCGGGCAAGAGCGCAAGTTTTTCTTTTATAAGCTCATTCATGGATACATTATATAACGTAGACGGATAGAATGAAAACAGCAAAAGAGGCGGGAGAAAATCCCGCCTTATACATGTCAATTGTTATTGAGGCTTTTTTCTGCCGCTTTTTTGATTACTTAAAAAACCTGACACGGTCTTCAAAAACCCGTATCAATACCTCCGCAAGCATCGTGTTCTTGCCGCCCGAAAGATCGTACACCGTGATACGTTCGGGCGCTAAGCCAACGAGTATGCTCACAACACCATCGTCGGTGCATTTGTCGTAATCGACACGGGAGTTCATATCGTCCGTGAGCGTACAGCTGCCATCAGGGTTTAAAATCACCGAAACGTCTTTGATGCGTGGCGTTTGAAGCTGGACGAACGCAGACAGCACGCTCATCAACTCCAAATACTCGTTGTTGATGAGAATTTCCTCGACGGCGCGCACCACGGTGAATTCCCAAGCTTTTTCCACATCCTTCATGCGAAAGCGGACATAGCCTTCGAGGATGAGCGATTCGGTTTCTTCATAATGCTGCGCAATCTCCCGTTTGAGCGACTGAGGCGTGCCCACACTGCGCGCGCTCTTAATCGCCTCCGGGAGTGCCAGTTTTTTCTGTTCAAGCGAAATGGGAAGGTCGTTAACAAGCCGTGCAAGTTCAAAATGTGCGATATCGTAAAGAAGCACCTCAGCGATCGCCGCACACCACGCATCCATATCCGCATCGGTCTCAAGC
>JAEWZS010000195.1 GCA_023458355.1 Bacillota bacterium | reverse complement strand
GTGTTTGGCGTGCCGAAAGTTTCGCGAATCTAATAGACGATTTACAGGATGCTGCGCAAGGAGGAGGTGCCTCCTATACAACGTTTCATCTGCGAGATACCGGTTTTGCACCATTAGGAGATAGGCTTGGCGGAGACGTTCAACTTGATGACACAATCGTGATGACGGTCATTACAAGCTTTCCTGTCCGACTTGGCGGCGCAGTATACAATGGTTATAACGGAAAAACATGGTATGATACGGATTCGAAATCTTACCGATTTGAGAGTATTGTTTGGGGCTCGAAGCGGCGGGCAGCATTTTTTATGGATGCTCCCTCAGGCGGAGAGGAAGCTAAAAAGCTCTATCGAAAGATGACCACGGATATCGAGTTAACCATCAATTATATGCTCAAAGGCAATACATTTTTTAGCGCAGGTCGGGTGAGACGACTAAGAAATACATCTAGCTTCGGGTCGGAAATCTTTTTTACCTCACAAGGTGAAATCAATGCTTCACGCGTACGTCGGTCGCAGTATTATGTGATGGATACGACAGTATTTGGCCGCGGCACAAACGACTTTGATGACAACATGCTTTTGCTTGAGAAGCTTACATCAGATCCGGGTGACCCGCTTTACGACGATGTGTGCGCTAATTATTTGCAGTTGCCCGATACGTTGCCCGAATCCGTTTATGATTTGGCGCGAAGTATTACAAAGGAGCAATCTTCTCCTTATGAGAAGGCGAGGGCCATAGAGACATGGCTTAGGGAAAACTGCACCTATACACTCACGCCCGGAACGCCGCCCGAGGATACGGATTTTGTGGCACATTTTTTGAGTACACGCAAAGGCTACTGTGTCTATTACGCAAGCGCCATGGCCGTACTTTCGCGAAGCGTCGGATTACCCGCACGCTTTGTGACGGGCTATGCAGTTAAACGGAATGAGTTGTATCCCAATTCGCCCAATTCTTACGTTGCCACAAATGCCACAGCACATGCATGGACGGAGGTTTATTTCAAGGGCATAGGATGGATTGTATTCGACCCTACAGCATGGGAGTTCCAAGAGACTGTACCTTTTACCGAGCGGCAGGTAGTTGAGCAAACGCCACAGCAGCCAACCGTAACGCCGCCTTCGGAGGATGTTCAACACGAAGTTAATAAATCGCGCCCGCTTACCCCTCAGGAAAAAGCCGTACTCATATTGGCGCTTACTTTAATAATCCTTTATATGCTGTTGCTGCTTCTTAAAATGGCGTTTTTGCTTTCTTCAGCGGAAACGAACTATAAAATGCTTTATCGCAAGTATTGTGGCTCGATGGCGAAAATGCTGGATGCCTGCTATGTAAAGCTCACGAAGCAGGCAGTTTTCCTCGATTTAACCCAACATGCTGAGGATACTGTAACATCCTTCGCTTCTCGGCTTGATATGCGGTATGGAAACAAAGCCGCAAGCGAAGCGTGCAAGGCGGTAACGCTTTGGCACTTTGCACTTAAAGAACCGACCGCCGAAGATGTGAAAAAACTCTGTACTCTCAATGCAAAAATCGAGCAGCGGATTAGAGCAGAGCTTAACTTTTTCCCATATCTGTTTAGGCGGGTGCTGTTAAGTAAATAGACACAAAAAAGGACCCGCTGTAAGCGGGTCCTTAAAAATATGCTCAATCACGTTTTTTAGCAAGCTCGGCGATTTCTGTGAACTTTTCCATAATATACGAGTAGTTTTTTCGGATATGCGGCAGCGTACATGCGCTGCAATCCTTAATCCCGGTTTTCGTGTAGCCGAAATTCCCACCGCAGCGTTCCCCAAGTGCATAAAGCGGACAATAGCAGAAGAGACAGTTGAAGTTATCGGTATCGTTTGTTTTATGACAAGGAAAAAACTCGCATGTCTTATGACAGAAAAACGAGTAGTTACAGTCTTCAGGCTCTTTTTTGCGTAGCGTTGTATCTTCCATAATTATAAGCATATCGCTTTCGTAGCAACAGCGCAACAGCAAAGTCGTTGAAAAAGCGATAACCCTCAGGTATCATGGTGGTACGGTATATCTTTTTACATAGGAGGAACCAGTATGAAAGCACTATTAGAGGCTGTGTTGAACGCGCTTAAGCGTGGAGAGGACGCCGTTCTTTGCAGCGTTATTGCAAGCTTCGGTTCTACACCGCGGGGAAAAGGTGCTAAAATGGCCGTGTTTCAAGATGGGAGTACGATGGGTACGGTAGGTGGCGGTGCGGTGGAATACCACAGCACTCTCGCGGCTAAGGAAGCGCTTAAAGATAAATTAAGTTTTACACGTAGCTTCGACCTTTCCTCTGCGCAGGCAGCAAATATCGGCATGATCTGTGGAGGCGGTGTGGAGGTGTATTTTCATCACTTTTCAGCACAGGATAAGAAAAGCATTGAGGCTCTGATACATATTGTATCTTTGATTCATGAGAACGAAGAAGCATGGCTCATTACGGACATATCGCAAAATACGCTTGGTGTCTATACAAAAACAGGAGGCGTTCGATTTGTTAGTATTAACAAGGAGCGTATACTGCCGCAGCTGAAAGCCGGCGGTAAATTGCAGCGTGAAGAGCCATCATTTTATGTGGAGCCGCTCATGCAGCCGGGTTATGTATATGTGTTTGGCGGCGGACATGTATCGAAAGAACTTGTGCCCGTAATCGAGCATGTTGGGTTCCGTCCCGTGGTATATGAGGATCGTGAGATGTTTGCCGATCCTAAGCTATTCCCGCACGCCGTAAAAACCATTCTAGGTTCTTTTTCGGAAATCGGAAGCAAGCTCACCATTACAAATAGGGATTACATCGTCATATTAACGCGCGGCCATCAGGCGGATTATGAAACGCTCCTGTTTGCCATAAAAACGGAGGCTGCCTACATTGGCATGATTGGCAGCCGCGGCAAAATCGCAACGACATATAAGCGTCTTAAAGAGGCTGGTATAGACGAAAGTGAGATTTCACGCATACATGCCCCCATCGGATTACCTATCAAAGGTGAAACCCCTGCAGAGATCGCAATCAGCATCGCAGCAGAACTCATTTTGCACCGCGCAACACTTCTTCAAAGTTGACGGGAGGATATTGAATTGTCTTCATGTTCGGTTGGAGCCGACGCCATAAAGCAGCGTATTAGAGGCTTGAAAAAGCTTGAGAGCAAAATACGGTTTGGAAGTTCCGTGCCGCCCGAAGGCAGGCGGCTTGTTTGGAACACTTTTTTTGATCTGCATGGCTTTGCTTCGAATACGGCGCGTTATCCGCTTGCCGTTTTGTGCGGTATGGATGCCGCTGCCTTACAGGGTGTGATAGACGAGTATTTTTTTTATATATATTATCTTTATTATCGGGAGAACGGTTTTACGCAGGCTTTGCTTTACGATCCTGAGTTGTTAAGGCGTTTCGGCCTTCCGGCCGACGCGGATCACTCCGCTGTAAAGAGCAAGTTTCGCGAGCTTGCGATGCGCTATCATCCTGATCATGGGGGAGACGCGAAAAAGTTTATGGAGATGATGGAGATGTATCGGAAACTAACGGAATAAAACAATGTATATAGCCGCAAAAAACGGATGTTCGTAACCGTTTTTGCATTATGTACAGTTGATAGCTGTTCTGTGACTAGGTTGGGCATCGCCGCTGATAACACCTTCGGTCTTATGTACAGCTTATTGCACGTGTGCAGCACGGAAAGCACATGTCATACCTATAATACCATAAGTCTTTTCCTGCATGGAACATTTATCCTGACTTTACAACTTTCACAATACTGCTTTTTACTATATCTGAAATTTCGCACGTCTTATTGGTAATAATATCACATTTTGCTTGCTTTAGCTGTTGTTTTATGACGTAAAGCATCGCTCATACCCTCCTGCGCATATTTTCCCAAAAACTGAAA
>JAEWZS010000194.1 GCA_023458355.1 Bacillota bacterium | reverse complement strand
CGGCAAGGTCGATATTTTGGTATCGGGCATCGGCACCGGCGGCACCATCACCGGCTCAGGCGAATATTTAAAGGCGCAAAACCCTAATGTAAAGGTCGTAGCCGTAGAACCTGCCGCCTCCCCCGTGCTTACGGAGGGCAGAAGCGGTCCGCATAAAATTCAGGGAATCGGCGCGGGATTCGTGCCAACCGTATTGAACACAGGCGTCTACGACGAGGTAATCACCGTACAAAACGAAGATGCCTTTGCGGCTGCACGTAAACTCGCACATACAGAAGGAATTCTCGTTGGCATTTCCTCGGGCGCTGCGCTTTATGCGGCAACCGAGCTAGCCAAACGCCCTGAAAACGCAGATAAGCTAATTGTGGCGGTTTTACCCGATACGGGAGAAAGATATCTTTCTACAGCGCTCTTTGAAGAATAACCTCATGAAGTGACAAGTCACTTTTTAAGAATCTTACCGGATCGAGGCTTTTGCCTCGGTCCGTTTCTTTCTTTCGCTTTTTCCGCTATAATGAACACAAGTCAGGAAAAGATTGGTGGGTATTTATGCGACTGTTGATTACGGATATAGATGATATGCAGTCCATTGAAAATTCTGAGCTTAAAGTGATTACCGATAACGGAACCATACGTCATTGTATCGGCTGCTTTGGCTGCTGGATCAAGACGCCGGGGCGGTGCGTAATTAAAGACGGATACGAGACCACGGGAGAGATTCTCGGAAAATGCAGCGAGTTGATCCTTATAAGCCGATGCACCTACGGCGGTTTCAGCCCCTTTGTTAAAAATGTGCTCGACAGAGCCATTTCCTATATTTCACCCCATTTTGTATTACGCAGCGGGGAACTGCACCACAAACGCAGATATGACAATCGGTTAAGCCTGACCGCCTATTTCTATGGCGATAATATTACGGATGCCGAAAAAGAAACTGCCCAAAGCTTACTCAAGGCAAACGCATTAAACTTTGATGCACAAGTTACTAAAGTTTTATTTTTCAAAACGGCAGAGGAAGCAAGGGAGGCGGTCATATGAATATCGCACTTATATGCGCAAGCCCCAAAAAAGCGGAAAGTGTAAGCGAAGCCTTGCTCCATGACTTAAAGCCCTTAGTTTTAGCCGACGGGAATACCCTTATAGACATTACGCTCAACAAGCCGTCCGTTACCAAGGAGGATCTAGAAATACTCCAAAATTGCGATGCGTGGGTTTTTGCTTTTCCGCTTTATGTGGACGGCATACCATCTCATTTGGTTCGTGTGCTTTGCGAATTGGAGCAAAACCATGTAGGAAACGAAAATACGTATATATACGGCATCGTCAATGCCGGCTTTTACGAGGGCAGGCAATGCCGCAATGCGCTGAGCATTTTGCAAAACTGGTGCTCTAAAGCGAATCTTGTATGGGGGATGGGCATAGGCTTTGGCGGCGGTGGTGCATTGAATTCCATGAAAAACCTGCCCCTCGGAGCAGGCCCCAAAAGCACATTGGGAAGCGCTTTTCAGGAGCTCAAAAATGCAATAAACGCACATACTTCCGCCGATAATATCTATACATCGATTGGCTTTCCGAGGGCTTTGTATAAAATGGCAGCCGAAATAGGATGGAATCAGTTAATTAAACAAAATGGAGGCAATAAGCGGGATTTAGACAAAAGATTATAAGACGCAAACAGCCTTTATAAAACAGCGGGGGTTCGGATAAAATCCGAACCCCCGCTGGTATCCTTATGATTTTTTCTTCATCGAAAGCGATATTCTCTTCTTTTTCTCGTCTACACCAAGCACTCGAACCTTTACAATATCCCCGGGCTTCACTACGTCAGAAGGGTGACGGACATAGGAATCGGAAAGCTCTGAAATGTGCACAAGTCCATCCTGGTGCACGCCGATATCTACAAACGCGCCGAAATCGGCCACGTTTCTTACAGTGCCGTTGAGCTCCATGCCTACGGTGAGGTCGCTAAGCTCCATCACATCGCTTCGTAACACCGGTGCAGGCAGCTCGTCGCGCGGGTCGCGACCGGGCTTTATAAGCTCAGCGATGATGTCGTTTAATGTCAGCACACCAATGTTTAGGCGCTTTGCCGTCTCCGCCTCGCCCATTTCCTTCACGCGTATTTTGAGACCGCTTAGCCGTCCGAGGCGCACATCCTCCTCGGTGTAACCGCAAAGCTTTAATAGATTTTTCGTTGCCTCATAGGATTCCGGGTGCACACCGGTGTTGTCGAGTATCTCACGGCTCTCGGGAACGCGCAAAAACCCTGCGCACTGCTCATAGGTGCGTTCGCCGAGCTTTGCAACTTTTAAAACCTCTTTGCGCGCCTTAAATGCACCGTTTTGCTCGCGATACGTTACGATATTTTGCGCTACACTCGCACCGATGCCCGAAACATGGCTCAATAGAGGCGCTGAGGCTGTGTTTAAATCTACACCCACCGCGTTCACGCAAGATTCCACAACGCCACCCAATGCGCCGTCAAGCTTTGCTACAGGCATATCGTGTTGGTACTGCCCCACACCGATGCTCTTGGGGTCGATCTTCACAAGTTCCGCAAGCGGGTCCTGCAAGCGGCGGGCGATGGATACAGCGCTTCTTAAGGAAACGTCAAAGTCCGGGAATTCCTTAGCACCGAGCTTAGATGCAGAATAAACCGAAGCGCCGGCTTCGTTCACAATTACATATCCCACGTCTTTCATGCCCGATATGGTTTCCGCTACGAATTTTTCCGATTCGCGCGAAGCTGTACCGTTGCCTATGGCGATTACGGTGATACGATGTTTTTTAATAAGTGACTTTACCACCTGTTCCGCTTCCGCAACTTTGTTGTGCGGAGGTGTGGGGTAAATAACAGCTGTCTCGAGCACCTTTCCTGTTCCATCCACCACAGCGAGTTTACAGCCTGTTCTAAAAGCAGGGTCAAAGCCGAGCACCACCTTGTTTTTGATGGGTGCCTGCATAAGAAGCGGCTGCAGGTTTTTAGAAAATGTTTTTATCGCCTGCTCGCTCGCGGCCTCCGTAAGGTCGTTTCGAAGCTCACGCGAGAGCGACGGAAACAATAACCTGTCATAACCATCCTCCATGGCAAGCTCCACCTCGTGCATAGAGGGGGACTCGCCCTTTAACAGCGTTGAGCGGAGGATATAGAGAGCATCACCGCGCGGCAAGATGAGCTCCACCTTCAAAAAGCCCTCTTTCTCTCCGCGGTTAATGGCTAGCACACGGTGCGCCTGTATGCGCTTTATCGGCTCCTCATAGTTGTAATAGAGCATGTACACGCTTTCTTCATCCTTTATAGAGATTGAGCGTAACACGCCGCTTTCTTGAGCAAGCGCGCGAAGCCTTACGCGCAGATGCGCGTCGTCCGAGAAATTCTCGGCTAATATATCGCGTGCACCGGCGAGCGCCTCTTCTATGGTAGGAACGCCTTTTTCCGCATCCACAAACAGGAGTGCAAGCTCTTCTGGGGTTTTACCGCGCTCCTCCTGCAAGAAGATAGCGTCCGCAAGCGGCTCAAGCCCCTTTTCACGCGCAATCATGGCGCGGGTACGGCGCTTGGGCTTGTACGGGCGGTAAACATCCTCCACCTCGGCAAGCGTTTTGGTGGCGTCAATCTGTGAAACAAGCTCGTCCGTCAGCTTTTCCTGTGCGGCAATGGAAGCTTTTACCTCATCGCGTCGTGTGTTTAGGTTATTGAGATACTCCAAGCGATCGGCAAGCTCCCTTAATAGCTGGTCGTCCATAGCGCCCGTCATCTCCTTGCGATAGCGGGCAATGAAGGGGATGGTGTTGCCGTCTTTTATTAGCTTCATCACGTTTTCTACATGAAGAAGGCTCTGTTTGAATTCGCGGGACAGTATTTGCTGTACGGTTTCCATATTGATTCTCCTAATCTATTACGGTTTTTCCACAACCACGAGCGGCACGAGCATTTCCTCCTCGGTGAGCCCTGCGTGTGTAGACATAAACTGCGATGAAAGCTCGCTTTGACGGATTGCATAGTCTGCTATGCCTGCAGCAAGGTAATCTCCTAAAAAACCTTCAAAGCGATGGTGCGGCGTGCCGTGGCCGAAAAGCGAACGCTCTATAACCTCCTCCTTCGTTAAAAGCAGGAATTTATCGAAAAAATGCGCATGAAACGCTTCGGGGAATGCCGATATATACTCCGGCCTTACAAAAAACGATGCCGCGCGCGATTCAATGGCAACAGGACGATAGAGCATATTTAAGATATCCGGATAGTCGGTGAGCGTAAAATAGCGTACGTCCTTGTGCCCGTGGTCGGCGGTTAAAAATAGTGCTGTATCGGTGAGCTTCTCACAAAGCTTTTTCATCCGTGCATCTATATCGAGCACAACGGATTTTACCTGTTCGCTCCTGCAGCCTGTAAGATGCATGGTATGATCGGGCTCAGGCCAATATGCCATGAGTATCTTGCTTTTATCCTTCAAGCAATATTCTTCAATTGCAGTAAACATTTCGTCGAGGTTTTCTACGCGGCAGTCGCCGAAGGGAGATATATGATGCGCCTCAAAACCCGCATCCGAAGCCTGCTCAAATGCATTCCTATAGGGCATATGGCGTGTTGCCAGATGATACTCTGCCGCCTGGACTTCCCCGGGAACATCCGTAAGCGTGTTGGGGAATATATCAACGAGCGCATCTGCTTCCTCAAAATGTAAACTCCATCCGAGCCAACCATGCTCAACAGGAGAAAGCCCGCTATAGAGCGCCGTCATGGCTGCGGTGGTGGTAGACGGAAACACCGAGGATACAGTTGCTAAAGTATGCTGCCTTAAAAAGCTTTCTTTCGGCAAATGATAGTTAAATGCGTCCACACCAAGGCCGTCAAACACCATAAACACCGTGTTTTTATAGCCCTTCTTAAGCACCGCATCGCAGAGTGCAAGGCTTTTGTGCCGGGCATTTACCCCAAGATGCTTTTGAAGCGAGCAGATGATATTCAAAATGCTGTTGTCATAATCGGGATAACGCACGTAAATCCCCTCACTCTGCTTTTCGTTCCATTATAGCATGGCGTACTACTGAGGTCACTTTTTTAACATGAAAAAACAGCCATTTTTTATACACGGTTTGTCCGAAATTGTCCGAAACGCCTATATATAATATAAGTTGCCAAAGCGGCGCGACAACGCAGGTAGAACGTACTATAATGAGGATACTACATAAGTGTCTGTAATTTTTTACGGTTAAAGATGCATAACGAGGTATGAATATGCGGGTATTGGTCATCAACCCCGGTGCAACCTCCACCAAGGTATCGGTGTTCGACGAGGAAACCGAGGTCTATAAAGAAAACATCGTACACAGCGCACAAAGCCTTGCGGAATTTTCGTCCGTCGTCGAGCAAGCACCCTATCGCAGATCGCTCATCGAGGCGGCCTTAAAGCAAAGCGGCTTTGCCATGAAGGATTTTGACGCGGTTTGCGGACGCGGAGGTCTATTAAGGCATATTCCCTCGGGCACCTACCGCGTGACGGATAAAGTCATAGCGGATGTTAAAAACCCGCCCTACGGGCAGCACGCATCAAACTTGGGCTCGCTTTTAGCCAAAGAGCTTGCTGATGAGGTCAAAATCCCCGCGTTTTTCGTTGACCCCGTTTCCGTGGATGAAATGACAGATGTCGCCCGCGTTTCGGGCTTTAACGGAATGGAACGACAGAGCTTTTTCCACGCGCTCAACCAAAAAAGCACAGCGCGGCGCGCAGCCGAAATGCTTTCTAAAGCGTACGAGGATGTAAACCTAGTTGTCGTTCATATGGGCGGCGGTGTTTCCGTGGCGGCACATGAGCGCGGCCGTGTTTCGGATGTATATAACGTACGCGATGAAGGAAGCTTTTGCATGGACCGCGGCGGCAGCTTACCTGTGACCGCACTCATAGACTACTGCTTTTCAGGCATGACTAAGGCCGAAGTCAAGTCCACACTGGAAAGTCGTTCGGGCGTATATTCCTACCTCGGCACACGCGATTTTAAAGAGGTCATCGCGCGCATGGACGCGGGCGACAGTAAGGCAAAGCTCGTATTTGATGCAATGGTTTACCAAACCGCCAAGGACATAGCGGCTATGGCCGCGGTGTTAAAGATGAATGTAGATGCCATCGTGTTAACGGGTGGTATTGCGTATAGCGAACGCGTTTGCGAAGGTATTGAATCGTATGTGGAAAAAATCGCACCCGTTCTCCGTCTCCCCGGTGAGGAAGAAATGCGAAGCCTCGCCATGGGTGCGCTACGCGCACTTAAAGGCGGAGTTATGGGCGAATATTGATAAAGCGAAAGGAGTCGAAGTAACATGCTCCATTCCATGGAGGCTATTTTGCAGGCCGCCAAAACGGGAAATGCCGAAGCCGTAAGCGTAGCTGCTGCACACGACGCGGAGATATTGCGCGCCGTTATTGCCGCGCGTAAAGAGGGAATCGCAAACTCGCTCCTCGTCGGCGATGAAGAGCGCATACGCGAACTGTTGAACGAATTAAACGAGGATGCATCTCTTTACGAGATTGTACCTGCCGGTACGGACGAAGAAAGCGCCGCACTCGCCGTAAAGGCTGTGCGAGACGGCCGTGCAGAATTTTTAATGAAGGGCAGCCTGAATACCTCGATCTTTTTGCGCGCCGTGGTAGCGAAAGAAACAGGTTTAAAAACCGGTAGGCTGCTAAGCCACGTGATGCTCTATGAGATACCCACTTATCCGAAGCTTCTTGCGGTGACGGACGGAGGCATGAACCCAAGCCCCGATTTAGAAAGCAAAGCCGATATCCTCGAAAACGCAGCACTGCTTTTACAGTCGCTTAACTATTCGCGCATCAATGCCGCCTGCCTTTGCGGCTCGGAGGTCGTGAGCGAAAGAATACCCGCCACCGTGGATGCGCAAAAGCTTTCCGATATGAACGAACGGTGGGCACCGTACAACATGACGGTATACGGCCCCGTAGGTTTTGACTTGGCGATCAGCAAGGAATCTTGTGTACATAAGGGCTTTTCAAAAGAGGGCGCAGGGGAGGCGGATATTCTCCTTTGCCCCAACTACGAAACGGGCAATGCTACAGGAAAAGCGTTTACCTATTTTGCAAACGCAAAGTCTGCGGGCGTCGTGATGGGCGCGAAGGTTCCCATTATACTCGTTTCAAGGTCGGATACCGCGGAAACGAAGCTATATTCTATAGCGTTGGGCAAGGCAGCCGCAGCCGGAACGGGAGGTAAAGCATGAAACAACTTTTAACGGGCAACGAGGCCGCAGCACGCGGCGCATATGAGGGCGGCGCAAAGGTATGTTCGGCATACCCCGGCACGCCCAGTACAGAGATTTTTGAAAACCTGCCGCAATATAAAGACGTACTTTACTGCGAGTGGGCGCCTAACGAAAAGGTGGCCGTTGAGGTTGCCTACGGCGCATCCATCGCAGGTGCCAGGAGCTTAAGTGCCATGAAGCACGTAGGTGTGAACGTAGCGGCCGATCCCATTTTTACCGCTACTTACAACGGCGTCGGTGCGGGCTTTGTTATCGTTTCGGGCGACGACCCGGATATGCATTCCTCCCAGAATGAACAGGACAACCGCTACTACGCCAAATTTGCGAAAATGGCGCTCATTGAGCCTTCCGACAGCCAGGAATCCAAGGATTTTATGATTGAGGCGTTCAAAGTTTCGGAGGAGTTTGACATACCCGTGCTGTTTCGCATGACCACGCGCGTATGCCACTCAAAAAGCGTTGTGACGCTCGGCGAGCGCATGGAAGCCCCTTATAAAGAATACAAGCGCGATGCGGCGAAGTTCGTATGCACACCTGCAAACGCCAAGCGCCACCGCCCGATGCTGGAAGAAAAACTCAAAAAGCTCGAAGCATACGCGAACACGACGCATTTAAAC
>JAEWZS010000193.1 GCA_023458355.1 Bacillota bacterium | reverse complement strand
GGTAGATATCGCACTCGTGAACCTGCCCGTGGATGACAGCGCCCTTACCATCTATGAGGTTTTGAAGGTGCACGATGTTTTCGTAGCCTCTACGCGCTTTAGCCATCTAAAAGGCCACCCTGTATCGATTAACGACCTTGTGCGCGAACCTTTGGTACTTCTTGAGCAGGCATCTAACTCACGCAAATATCTCGACGATTTTGCATCCATATGCGGCGTTACGCTACACCCCGAGATCGAGCTTGGAGCGCATAGCCTGCTCGTGGAGTTTGCTAAGATCGGCCTCGGCATTGCCTGCGTCACCCGGGAATTTGCCGCACGTGCACTTGAAAGCGGCGAACTTTTTGAGCTTGAATTGTCTACCCCCATGCCTCCGCGCAACATCGGGCTTATTTCGCTTGAGGGCGTTCCTCTATCTGCCGCCGCGGAGCGCTTCATAAGCATCGTTTTAGAAAAGGCGAAACAGCTGTAATGCATTGTACAAACCGGTGGATCTCTCCGCCGGTTTTGCTTTTGCTCTAGAATATATAAAACACACGGCAATATCGTTGCCGTGTGTTTTTACTGGCTTTATGCCGTTCTCGGTTTACCCACAAAAAACAGCGCCAGCGTACCCGGCCCGCAGTGCGAACCGATGACTGCGCCAACCATGGAGATGTTTACGGGGATATTCGGAAAACGCTCACACAACATATTTTTTAAATACTGTGCGTCCTCCATGCAATCGGCATGGGTGATGTGGAAAAATGGATTGTCCTCAATATCTGCAAGCTCCGTGAGGTGCTCGAACATACGCTTTATGGCGGTGCGCCTGCCCTTCACCTTTTCTCGCGGGATAAGGTGGCCGGTATCATCCATGTTCATCACGGGCTTGATGCCTAAAATATCCGCGAACAGGGCTGCAGCAGCGCTTACACGCCCGCCTCGCCTTAAATAGCTCAACTCGCTCACTGTAAACCAATGGTTAATTCGAAGCTTAAAACCCTCCGCATAAGCGTAGCATTCCTCTAAAGAAGCACCGGCTTTTTGCTTCAAGAGAACATGCTGCAAGAACATGCCCTCACCGCCGGACGCGCAAAGGCTGTCCACTATGTAAATCTTTTGATCCGGATACTGCGCTTCCATCTGCCCTTTTGCGATCTGTGCAGAGTTCACAGTGCCGCTAAGACCGCTTGAAAAGCCGATATACAATATGTCTTTTCCCGCTGCGAGGAGATCGCTCCACAACAAGACAAACTGATCGGGATTGACCTGCGAGGTTGTAATGACTTCACCGGAACGCATGGCGTTGTAGATTTTAAGCGCAGAGGAATCACGCATGTCGTCGGGGAATTCCTCACCCTGGTATAAATACTTAAGTGTTGCAAATCGCACATCAAGTTGCTGCATTCGCTCAGCGCCAAGGTCCACGGTCGAATCGGTCGTAATTACATATTCAGCCATCTCGGTCTCCTCCCGAAAGATTCTATCATTTATTTTATTGGATGAATCTGCTAAAATCTAGCTATAAAATGTAACATTTTAATTTTATACGAACGAGGACACATGGATTTGCACAACAAAAGGAAAAACTTACCAATATTGTTCGTTTACTTCATCGTAATTGCTATTTTAGCGTTTTTCGTGCTGCTCTTTTCGCTGCTCTATCGTGGCAACGGTGCGGGACTGCTTAGTGCTATTAACCCCGAAGCTGCATATGACGAAACTTTAGCTGTAATAGCCCCGCCTAAACCTACCCCCACGCCTACACCCGTGGCTTCCGCGGAAGGAAGGCTCTTTCCTTATCTTGAGAACGGGCTATGGGGTTTTAAAAACGCCAAGGGGCAGGCTGTTATCGCGGCTTCGTTTTCCTCCGTACTCGAGTTTGACGGCAGCATCGCCTTTGCAGCGCAAAACGGACGTTATGGACTCATCAACCGCAAGGGGGTTTTTGTTGTTGAACCGCAATGGCAGAACGTTCTGCCGTTTTCCGAGGGCTATGCCGCCGTCATGAAGGATTCTAATTGGGGTTATATCGATAAGGATGGCACCGTAATGATTGACTATTCCTTCCGTGAGGCGAAAAGCTTCCATTGCGGGCGCGCTGCCGTGCGAAATGGTTCCGCTTACGGTTATATCGACACACAAGGCATGCTTGCAATAAGTGAAAAGTGGCGCGACGCAGGCGATTTTTCAGAAGATGTCGCATTTGCCATCTCCAACGAATATTCCAAGGATCGCCAATACATCATCAACAAAGTCGGCACCAAAATCGCCACACTTACACCCTCCTCCCTTAGAGGTACTGTGTTTTCGGAAGGCTTTGCGGTGTTACGGGATGCGGCTGCAGGCAATTGCTATTTTATAAACAGCGAAGGAAGTTCTGCGTTTCGCACCACCTTTGAGGATGCACAAAACTTTTCGGGAGGTCTTGCGGCAGTAAAATCTAGCGGTAAATGGGGATACATCAATAAAAAAGGCGTTTTGGTGATTAACCCTGAGTTTGGTGAAGCGATGCCGTTTTCGGGCGGCCTAGCTGCAGTTTACGACGCGGAAACGAGCCTTTGGGGCTATATCGATACGAGCGGTTATCCATCCATTGAGCCGCAGTACGATGAAGTACAGCCTTTTATCAGCGGTTATGCGGTTGTAAAAATGGGCAGTTCTTACCTCGTAATCGATAAGCATAACAACACGATATCCCTTTATGAAGCGGCATGATGCCGCTTTGTTTTGCTTTATATAATATATCATCTATTTCCTAGTCTGCGCATAGAATATCGAGCCACAAAGCAGTATAATATGCTTGCATCTCCAAATTGAATAAGGGGGCCTTCCTATGCAAACCGAAATGGACGCGCTGGTAAAAACCGAGAGGGGAAAAGGCTTATCGCTCATTCGCGTTCCCGTTCCCGTACCGAACAAAGGCGAAGTCCTTATAAAGATTCACAAAACAGCCATATGCGGAACCGATTTGCACATTTATAACTGGGATCCGTGGAGTGAAAAAAACATCTTCCCGCCTATGACCATCGGGCATGAATACGTAGGTGAAATTGCCGCATTAGGCGACGGCGTAACAAGTTACAAGGTCGGCCAGCGCGTCTCCGGCGAGGGGCATATCGTATGCGGGCAATGCCGCAACTGTTTAAGCGGCAACGGTCACTGGTGTAAATACACAAAGGGTGTAGGTGTCAACCGCGACGGCGCGTTTGCCGAGTATCTTTGTATCCCTACCACAAATCTGCGCCCCGTACCGGAGGATATTCCTGAGGAAATTGTTGCATTTTTCGACGCATACGGCAACGCTGTACATACCGCCACCGAATTCAACGTAACAGGCGAAGACGTTTTAATAACAGGTGCGGGCGCCATCGGTATGATGGCTGCAGGCATATGCCGCCACAACGGCGCACGCCGCGTAGTCGTCACGGATATCAACCCCTACCGCCTCGCTATCGCCAAGAAGATGGGCGCAACAGCGGCCATCAACCCTATGGAGCAGAATTTAGAAGATGTCATGCGCGAGCAAGGGCTCGTGGAGGGCTTTGACGTGGGGCTTGAAATGAGCGGAAGCGGTGCTGCATTAAACCAGATGTTAAAAAGCATGCGAAACGGCGGTCAGGTTGCGCTTTTAGGGCTTCTTGCACCGGGCGTCGTGATCGATTGGGACAATGTGATATTCAAAGGGCTCACGCTGCAGGGGATTTACGGTAGAAAGCTGTTTGAAACTTGGTATAAAATGATCGCTATGGTTCAAAGCGGGCTAGACCTTTCCCCCGTGATCACCCATCGCTATCACTATACGGAGTTTGAGAAGGGTTTTGAGGCAATGAACAGCGGGAAGTCCGGTAAGGTCATATTGGATTGGAGCAAATAAAACGGAGGCAGCAAATGAAAAAGACGGCAATCGGATACTTTCAAAAAGAACTCTCAGCTATTCAAAACGCGGGAACTACAAAGATTGAGCGCATTATAACCACTCCGCAATCTGCGCGCATAGATACCACTGCAACCAAGGGTGTTTTAAACATGTGCGCCAATAACTATCTCGGGTTAAGCAACCATCCTGCGCTTCGCGAAGCTGCCATGAAAAGCTACGATAAATGGGGCTACGGACTCTCCTCGGTTCGCTTTATTTGCGGCACGCAGAGCATCCACAAGGAGCTGGAAAATAAGCTTGCGGATTTCTTAATGATGGACGATGCCATTCTCTACAGCTCCTGCTTCGATGCAAACGGAGGCCTGTTTGAAACGCTCCTATCGGCCGACGATGCGGTAATTTCCGACGAACTCAACCATGCGAGCATTATCGACGGCGTGCGCCTTTGTAAGGCAAAGCGTTACCGCTATAAAAACAACGATATAAAAGACCTTCGCGCGCAACTTATAGATGCAAAGGATTGTCGCATTAAGCTCATTGCTACCGACGGCGTATTCTCTATGG
>JAEWZS010000192.1 GCA_023458355.1 Bacillota bacterium | reverse complement strand
CCCCTTAATGGCACCGCCGGTCACGCCGGCGATAATACGTTCGGACAGGAACAAATACAGCACGAATGTGGGAAGAAACACGATAATGACCGCGGCGAACATGCCTGCCCAGTCGCCGGTGTAGCGCATGGAGTTGATCATGGAATATAGCCCTACGGCCACGGGGCGCACGGAATTGGAGCTCGCAAATATGAGCGACATGAAATACTCATTCCATATGTTGATAAAATTAAAAATGCTCACAGTGACGATGCCCGGCTGTGCGAGCGGCAGCATTACCTTCCAAAATGCCGCACCCGGTTTGCAGCCGTCGATGGCTGCCGCTTCCTCAAATGAGTGCGGGAGGTTGGAGAAGAATGTGAGCAAAAATATTACTGTATACGGCACGTTGATGCCCACATACAAAAAGATCATCAAGAGGCGCACTTTTAAGCTCTGGTCTAATAGGTTGAGATAGGAGACGATGCCGAAAAGCGGCAGTATAATCATCACTACGGGCACGCCCATCGCCGCAACGAAACTGCTCTGCAACGGCTTTCGCATAAAAAATTTAAAGCGCGAAAGTGCGTAGGCAGCAGGTGCGCAGATTACGATAAGAAGAGCTGTTGAAACGGAGGCATAGACGAGGGAGTTTGAGAAGAACACGGAAACGTTCTGCGAGTTCCACGCCTTTTCGTAATTTTCAAAGTGAAGCCCGGTGGGGAAGGCAAGCGCATTGCCGGAAAAAATATCCTTAGTTGTGGCAAAGCTTGCGGCAAAAACCCAGCTTAAAAGAACGATGGTAAAGCCTATCCACAGAAGTAAAACGATATACCCCGGCGTGAGGCGGAGTTGGCGCTTCCATTCGGATGCGGTACGATTGGATCTCATAAGCGCACCCCCTTAATATTCCAGATCATCGTCCTTAAGCGCGCGGCTTGTAAGGACGAATACTGTTACCACAAATAAGCTCATCAGTACACCGATAGCGGCACCGAGCCCGGCATTTCGCTCGGTCACGGTGTTGCCTGTGCCAAATGTTTGCATGTACATATACACCATTGGTGTGATGGTCTGGCTGTCCGCCGTAACGGTGGAAAAAAGCTGTGACCATACGAAAAACCCGGCAGAGGTAATGCTCCACATGGTGATGTTGGTTTTTAACACGCCTTTAAGAAGCGGCCAGGTAATATGAAAAAACTGATTCAACTTGCCGGCGCCGTCGATGGTGGCAGCCTCATATAATTCGGAAGGTACCTTTTCAATGCCGCCCGAAAAAATGATTGCGTGGTAGCCCACCATGCCGAAGCAATAGGCGATGAGGAGCGCTAAAAACTTATGCTCCATATCGAGCCACTGTATCTGCGCAGCTGCCTCCCATCCGATTTTGGTAAAGAACGTAGTAAGCATGCCGAAACGGTTGTTGAAGACATATTGAAGCCACATTGTGGCGAGCGCAACCGCGCTTATGATGTTGGGCATGTAGATGACTGCACGGAAAAAGCTTTTAAAGCGAATGCCGCTGTTTAGGATGACAGCCAGAATAAGCGCAAACGTCATCACTATTACCCCGCCGAAAAACCATATGCGCGCAAGGTTCCATACAGAGGTACGAAACAGGTTTGTATTGATGAGATAGATAAAGTTATCAAACCCCGTAAAGCGCCATGTGGAAACGGGTGCCGTAACATTTTCCACATAGAACAGACTCATCACGAGCGTACGAAAGATGGGGTATAGAAATACCAATGAAAACAGCAGGAGTGCGGGCGTTAAAAACGCCGCAATGGTTCTTTTTTTGATCTTCATAGGCCTGCGCTCCTTATTTTAACAGAGGGGCAATGAAAGGGATGCGCGGCGACAGCTCAACTGCCGCCGCGCATAAGGTAATGGAGGGTAAGTGGTGTGAAGTTGGTTATTTACCTGCCGCCTCCATGGCGTCCACAAATTCCTGCGCGGTCATCTGTCCGGCGCATAGCTTAATGAAGTTCTCTTTGAGGACCGGCGTAATGTTGTTGTTGCTCTCGGCACCTGCTGCCCAGGTATAACGCACGGCGATATTGTCCATCACGGGTTTTACGGCGGCGAGCGCTTCGGGCCATTCGGTATTGGTCGAATCCGCGGGGATACCAACGGACATTTCGGACAGTGTCGCGTCGAATTCACCCTTGGTGATGTACTTTATAAGCTCAAACGCCTCGGGAGCGACCTGAGAATTCTTGTTGATTGCGAAAACCTGGCTCCCGAAGTTGGCGGCATCGGTGCCGGTCTTGCCGCCGGGCAGGGCGGGGTAGGAGAAGCAGCCCCAGCGGAATTCGTCGCCGGTAATGCCGCGGACCTCGTTAGGCAGCCACGAGCCGTTGAGGTACATGGCAACTTCGCCCATCGCGAACTCACCGTTTTGGCCGGTGGGCCATACGTTGGAGCCGAGGTTCGGGGAGAAGTAACCGAGCTGGGCAAGCTGTTCAAAATCCTGCGCAACCTTCAAAACGGCGGGGTTTTCTGCCCAGTTGCCGTTTGTTACAACATCGATCACAGCCTCTTCGCCATCGAGACGGGCAAGATGGTAGCCGAATGTGCAAACAATGTAGGCATCGTCACTGGTAATCGGAGAATAGCCTGCATCCTTAATCTTCTGACAGGCGGCGAGGAACTCTTCCCAAGTGGACGGGACAGCGGTTACGCCCGCTTTGTCAAAGATTTCCTGGTTGAAAAAGTAGTTGAATACAAACGGCTGGTAGGGGATGGATTTGAGTGTACCGCCGGAACCGCTGCGGCAAGCTGCGATAAGGCCCTTGTTCGCAGTAGCTTCAAAATTGCTGACCTTAGCAAGCTGTTCTAAGTCCATAAGATAGCTGCCGAAGGTCACATTGACGCGGTCGATGTCTTCATCAAACAGATCGACTGTTACATTGCCGTCAAGCGCGGGCTGCAAGCCTTCGCGCTGCCCTGTACGGCCTTTGAACTGTACGTCCACGGTATTGCCTGTAGCGGCCATGTACGCGTCGATTGCTTTTTGGATCGCGATACCCTGCGGCTCGGTGGACTCCCACATCGACCAGTAAACGATCGTCTTCCCGCCGCTTTGCGCTGCGGGCGCACAAGCGCTTAAAAGCAGCATTAAGACGAGCATAAGCGCGAATATTCCCGTGATTCTCTTCATGGTTTTTAGTTTCCTCCTCTTCATATTTGCAAGCAGGCGCTGCCTGTTACAAGACGGGGTCAACAAAAAAATGTTAGATGATAAATACGGTAATGCACAGATTGAAATTTAAATGGAACACCTACACAGAAAGTGGGTAAAGATTTATAATAGTATTGTAGCATAACAGAGCACGCAAAATAGGGCTTCTCTACTTGATTTATAGTAAAATCTTTCACGTTATAAAAAAATGCAAGGTTTGTCGAATGCATTTGGGGAGACAACATGAACGTAGTTTTTAATTTTGAAAAGCTTGAAAAGCTGTTGGGAAGCTTTTATGAGATATCGGGCGTACGCTATTCGGTGATGGATTCCACCTGCAACGTTGTATGTGCATCGAGCGATCGTTCGGAATACTGCGCCTGTATCAACGCCACGCCGGAGGGGCACGCGCGCTGCGTTGCAAGCGATGCTCGTGCAGCAAAAGCGGCGACGCCGCAATCCGGACTTAATGTGTATCACTGTCACGCGGGTGCGCTCGATGTGGTTCAGCCGGTGGTTGGTGAGGGGCAGATTGTGGCGTATTTACTTTTCGGGCAAATGCTTCATGTGGATGAGGATCCGGAAGTACAATGGCTACGTGCACGAAAAACGCTATCCTGGTACGAGGACCCGGATTCGCTTCGAGAGCCGTTCCTTCGCCTCAAAAGATTTGATCAAAAAACAATCAAGGCATGTGCCGCAATCCTTCGAGCATGCTCCTCATACATATGGCTTGAGGGCGTTGTTAAGACAGCATCCCTCACCGACATCCAGCGTATCAACGCCTATATCGAGGCGAACTACACCTCGCGCATTATGCTCGACGACATGGCAAGAGCGCTTTCTGTGAGCAAAACAAAGCTCTGCAATGCCGCAGCGAAACAAAAAACCACGATCACGCGCATGATATCGGATAAGCGCATTGCAGCAGCTAAAGGCATTTTGGAAAGCACCGATCATTCTGTGGCGGAAGTGGCGGATATGGTCGGAATGGGGGATTATAACTATTTCATCAAGCTTTTTAAATCGTTTGCGGGCGTTACGCCGCGCCAGTACCGTAAACTCATGGGTACGCGGAAAACTGCGCGAGTGTAAATCAGAGGAGACTTAAAAGGCGTGCTATATAGCACGCCTTATCAAATAGCCTTTTTTATCCCTTATTCCTGCCTCAAGTGTACCCGCTGAACCATGTCTTTGAGCATATCGGCCTGGCCGGAGAGCTCCTCACTTGTGGCGGCAGCCTCTTGTGCTGTTGCGGAGTTGTTCTGCACAACCTGCGCAAGCGAGGAAACGCCGTCGCTTATTTGCGTGAAGGCCGTGGCTTGATCGTTGGACGCTGCGGCAATCTCCTTGACGAGTGCTGCGGTCTTTTCAATATCCGCTAAGATCGCATCCAAGTCCTTAGATGTGATTTCCGCAAGCTTCGTACCGGCATCGGCTTTTTTGATGCTATCTGATATAAGCGTCGCGGTTTGCTTTGCGGCGGCTGCACTCTTTCCGGCAAGGTTTCGTACCTCATCTGCCACAACGCTGAAGCCGCGGCCATGTATGCCGGCGCGGGCTGCCTCGACGGCGGCGTTGAGCGCTAGGATGTTTGTTTGGAAAGCGATATCGTCGATGACCTTGATGATTTTTGATATGGACAGAGAAGAAACGCTGATGTCCTTCATGGCAATTGTGAGTTTGTCCATCTGCGCTTTGCCTTCGTGCGCCTCCTGCTCTGCAGCGGTACTTAAATCGTTGGCTTTGTTTGCGCCAACGGCATTTTGGCGCGTCTGAGCGGCAATCTCCACGATGGAAGCGGTTAGCTCCTCAATAGCGCTTGCCTGCATGGTGGAGCCTTGCGAAATGCTTTGGCTACCCGAACTCACCTGATGTGTGCCCGAGGCCACTTGGTCAGCTGCCAGGCTTATGCTGCGGAACATATCATTTAAGCTATCCGTGATGCTGTTTATGGAGGTTTTAATCACTTCAAAATCGCCGCGGAACTCCGATGTGATCTCCACGTCGAAATCGCCGGCCTCAAGGCCGCCGAGCGCGGAGGATATATCCGCGATATAACCCTTAATAAAGGAAATGCTCGTATGCAGGTTTTCAGCGATACGGGAAAACAGCGCATGGACTTCTTTTGTGTCCTCGTCGGGTTCATCCACTACGACTGTGCATTTGAGCTCGCCACGCGAGAGGCGTTCGAGGTCAACAAGGAGCTTGTCCACCTGCTTAGATTGGTAATCCGCTTGCTTTTCGGATATGCGCCGTGCTTGCTCTATGCTCTGAAATGCTTCGCGCACATCGGTATCGAGTACGCGAGCGAGCATGCCGATCTCATTTGTGGAGGTTATATGCACTTCGGCATCCAATTGACCAGCCGCAAGGGACTGCGCAAGGGAGACGGTGGCACCGATGGGTTTTGTTACGAGTGTGCGCACCGTAAAATAGACCATGAGTGTTGTAACCGCCACGAGTATTGCAAAAATGCCGGCGACAAGATAGTTGATGGCTTGAGAATCCTTATAGATTTCGGCATTATCAACGCCTACGATGACTGTCCAAGGCGTGGTGGCGTCGCTAAACACAATGGGCACGGAAATCATTTGCATAGCCTTCTTCGTAGAAGGTTCTCTAAGCGAGAAGAAGGTTTCACTGCCTGAGGAAACGGAAGTAAGGATGTTGTCGGCGTTCCTAAACCCTATCTCAGAAAGAGGCTTTCCAATAAATGCAGCATCCGGCGCAGCCACAACGGTGCCCTCTGCAGAGCATACGTATACGACCGCGGCCTTAAATTTTCCATAATCAAATTTCATATCCTGCAGCCGGCTCAAGGGAATATCAACGCCCGCTACAGCACACACCTGTGCCTTTTTATCGAGTACAGGCACGGAGAACGTGGTGACGAAGGTGTTTTCATTGTTTATGTATTTGCTGTACGGTTCAATGATTGCCTCTTGCCCGGAATTCCTCGCCAGCCAATAAAAAGCGCCATCGGTTTCAGATTCGTAGCCGGTAACCGGCGTTACCTGCGGAGTGCTGTAAGCCATATACCAATAGGGTAGGAACCGGCCCGCTTTGTCGGAGCCGGGCAAGCCACCGTTGGTGTTGTCGTGCTTGTCGAGAGCATCGGGTTCCCAAATGCTCCAAACGCCTACGACCGTATCCTTGTTTTTTACGAGTACCGTTCTTAAGAAATTGTTGTAAATATCGCGCCGCGCGGTTACGTCGATGCCGATATAGCCTTCCATAATGCTTGCTATGGTGCGCGCGACGCTGAACTCGTTGCCTATAAGCG
>JAEWZS010000191.1 GCA_023458355.1 Bacillota bacterium | reverse complement strand
CGACTGTATCGATCCACTAACGCTTGGGGACGGGCTTTCCAATAAGGATATTCAGGGGCTTTATTTCGCAGGGCAGGTAAACGGTACGTCCGGTTACGAGGAGGCGGCGGCGCAGGGGCTGTATGCGGGCGTAAATGCGGGGCTTTTTTTGAAGGGTGAACCGCCGCTTACGTTAACGCGTGCGGATGCGTATATAGGTGTGCTGGTCGACGATCTCACGGTTAAGGGCACAAACGAGCCTTACCGCATGATGACATCCCGCGCAGAGTACAGGCTTCTTTTACGGCAGGACAATGCGGATATACGACTTACGGAGCTTGCGAGGCGCACGGGGCTCATTAGCGACGCGCGGTATGACAATCTTATGCGCAAAAATGAGGAAATTGAGCGCGCGAATAAGGCGCTTAATGCCTACGCTAAGCCGGACGAAGCGCTGAAAGCACTGTTTTTAGAAAAAGGCGAAGGTGAAATACGCACGGGGCTTAAGCTAAGCGAGCTTCTGAAGCGCGAGAGTATATCGTATTTGGACTTAGTAAAGCTTGGCCGCGATTTGCCCGAGATCGGCGACGAGGCGCGCGAGCAGGTGGAAATTGCTGCGCGCTATGACGGCTATATCAAAAAGCAGTTCGAGCAGGTAAAGCGGTTTGAGGAACTTGAGAGCACTGTTTTACCCGACGACATAGATTATTTTTCCATAGGCGCTCTTAGAATTGAGGCGCGGCAAAAGCTGTCAGCACTTCGCCCGAAAAGCATCGGTCAGGCTTCGCGCATATCGGGCGTATCCCCCGCGGATATCGCCGTGCTTCTGATAAAGCTCAAAAAGGATGCGGCGAAAGCCCCGGAGGGTGTATGAGTGAGATTGCTTTAGCCGTTAAGGCAACCCTCCCCTACCTTAGTGAAGTTTCGCAGCAAAAGCTTTGCGTTTTCTACGACATGCTGATTGACTGGAATACGCGCATGAACCTCACTGCCATTGTAGAACCGATAGAGGTGGCGCAGAAACATTTTGCGGACAGCATTTTACCGGAAAAGCTTATAAAGAAGGATGCGAGCGTGATTGACGTGGGTACGGGTGCAGGTTTCCCCGGTATACCGCTTAGTATCGCCAGGCCTGATCTTAAGCTTACGCTCATGGACGCGCTTCAAAAACGCGTCACATTCCTTGAGGCGGTATGCAAAGAGCTTGGGCTTATTGTCCCGTGCGTGCATGCGCGAGCGGAGGAAGCCGGGAAAAACCCTCTTTATCGGGCGCGATTTGACGCTGCGCTTTCGCGGGCAGTAGCATCTGCCTCACAGCTCACGGAGTTGACGGTACCCTTTCTAAAGCAAAACGGCGTCTCGCTCATGTATAAGGGTCCGCAGGCTGAGGAGGAGTTGAAATCGGCTGAAAATGCGCTTCATAAGCTTAGGTCATGCGGGAAAATCGTTGCATTCGATGCCGAATGGGGAAAGCGCCGTGTGATTATGGTTGAAAAAAATGCGCCTACGCCGGACATGTATCCGAGGGCAAGCGGTATCATGAAGAAAAAACCTTTATAAAGGTAATAGCGTCGTTATCCACATGAGGGAATCCCCCGCCCTACACGATGGCTTCATCAATCTTTTACGAAATATCTCTTGTTTTGCCGAAACCGCGCCGCTTTTGCGGCGGTTAGAGGAAATATATAGAATCACAGCGAAACAATCATCAAGGAGGCTATATCCATGCCGGTGTTTGATTTTTTAAGGGAGAGCAAAAAGCCCGAGCCCGAAAAGAGGCTTGAGGAAATCGACGTAACAAAGATACTGCCAAACCCTAACCAGCCGCGCGCCACATTCGCAGAGGAAAGCATTCAGGAACTTGCGGACTCCATTGCGCAGGTGGGGCTTATTCAGCCGCTCGTTGTACGTCCCGTCCAATCGGGGTTCGAGCTTGTGGCCGGCGAACGCAGATTGCGTGCGGTAAAAAGCCTCGGCATGAATACGGTGATGTGCATCGTGCAAAACGACGTAGTGGACGAGACATCCGCCATGATGGCGCTTATTGAAAACCTTCAGCGCGAGGAGCTTAACTATCTTGAGGAAGCCGTGTGCTACAGCCAGCTTCTTACAAACTTCCATCTCACGCAGGAGGAGCTAGCTAAAAAGCTCGGCAAAAGCCAATCATCCATTGCCAACAAGCTGCGCGTTTTGAAGCTGCCTCCCGCCGTTAAGACCGCCATGACCGAGGCAGGCTTGAGCGAGCGCCACGCGAGAGCATTGTTAAGCCTTCGCGAGGAGAAGCATCAGCTCGATGCCGTGAAGAAAATAAACGATAAAGGTCTTAGCGTTAAGGAGACAGAGTTGTATGTGGAAAAGACACTTAACCGCCTCTACGACGAAAAACGCGATGGTGCAAAACCCCGCCCCATCATGATACGGCTTGTAAAGGATTACAGGCTCTTTATGAACACTGTAAACGCCGCGGTAAACCAGCTCCGCGAGGCAGGTATGGCGGTGGAAGTAGAGCAAAACGACCGTCCCGACGGCGTGGATATCCAAATTAAGGTGACGAGAAAACAACAATAAATATTGCAATATAAAGACGCGGCATGATTTTAATCATGCCGCGTCTTTTATCAGGTTCTATTGTGTACGACATATCCTTCTTCCTGCAATGCCGCAGCCCATAAGCAGCAATAGTAGCGGTGAAAACACGTAAAGATAGCGCGCGCGGCACTCGAACAGAAGCAAAAACAAACCCACGCCAAGAAGCGCGAGCATTGCGGCGCAGGTAGTCAGGCGCGGTTTCGCGCTTTTTTGCGTACATCCCAACATGCAAAAAAGGAGAAACAGCCACGCAGCCTGCTGTGTTGTGGCGAGAACGGCGTGCTCAGGCGTATAGTTATAAAAAAACTTTCTTAAATTCAGAGCGGCGGCCGTTTTTGGTTTTGGGACATCCATATAAAAATTACCTTCCAGCCCCCCCGCAAAGGTGCCGTCGTTGAAATTGCACAGCATCTTTTT
>JAEWZS010000190.1 GCA_023458355.1 Bacillota bacterium | reverse complement strand
CCTCTATACCTTCCGGCTCGGGGGTTCTTGTAAAATCCCTTTTTTGGTTGTATGTATGTAAGGTGTCGGTCATGCCGTTTCTTTTTTGGCTTTCTCGATGCGGGCTTTAAGGGCTTCCATGAGGTCGATGCCTTTGCCTTCACCCTCTGACTTCGCTGCAACAACTTCGCGCCCGGAAATTTTTGTATCAATCAACGCGCGCAGCTTTACCTGGTATTCGTCTTTATACATCTCGGGGTCAAAAGGCGTATCCATAGAATTGATCAGGATCTTTGCCATATTCATCTCCTGCTCGGAAACCTGCGGGCTGTTGTACGACTTTTGAAGCTCCTTAATTTCATCGGCGTAGAACATTGTGGAAATAAGCATGCCGTCCTCGCGGGGTATAATCGCCATAAGGGTATCCTTTGTACCCAAAACGGTTTTACCTATGGCAATTTTTGCCTCCTCCATAAGTGACGCGCGCAGCAATTCGAATGCCTTTTCGCCGCCAAGCTCAGGCACGGCCTGATAAGTCTTTTCGTAATAGACGGGGGAAATCTGGTTGAGCTTTGCAAAATGTAGAATCTGAATGGATTTCTCTTTTTCGGTTTTGATTTTTTCGATTTCTTCGTCTGTTATAACAACATACTTTTCCTTATCATATTCGTAACCTTTTACGATGTCTTGCGCTTTGATCTCCTTACCGCAATGGGCACAGGTCTTCATGTAGCGGATACGGCTATTGTCTTCCTTATGAAGCTGGTTAAAATGAATATCATTATCCTGCGTGGCAGTATACATTGCGATGGGAATTGCAACCATCCCGAAAGTTATAACCGATTTGCGCGATACCATATTTCGACACCTCCAAAATTAGTGTTTCCGATTTGCTTTCCGGTATCCGCTATTCGGCTTTAATCAAAAGCACATGATGATTATAAAAAAATCGACGCATTCCCGCATGGTAGGAATACGCCGACTATCCTGGGATTAGAAGCGAAGTTAAATCACCGCAAGATCCGGTTGATAAAGTACTATACTTCGTAAACCGCACCTTCTTGGGCAATCTCGGCGGAGGGGAAATTTGCACTTACCTCTAAAAGTACCTGTTCATCGGTATAACCGGGCCAAATGTGCGTGCAAATGAGCCTTTTCACATTTGCATCGCGTGCAAGCTTGCCTACCTCGCCTGTTGTAAGGTGCGCTGCAACACGGGATACCTTATCGGCGTTTAAATAACCAGTATCGGCTAAAAGCATGTCTGCATCCTTACATAGGTCCACGAGCTCCTCGCGGTAGCCGGTATCTCCTGTGTAAACAAAGCGCTTGCCGAGGTGTGTAATATCTATACTATACGAGGGCACGGGGTGGGTGCCGCGGTGAAAGCTTATAAGCATATCTCCAAAGCGCAGCCGCGTACCGTCATGCACCTGTTGAATATCGTATACGCCCGAGGCGGAAAGTGCAGAAAATTCCATGCTCGGATCGTTTGGCATGGCAACGGAGACAATCGGTGAGTTTCGCATGCCCCGCGCTTCAAGTTGCTGGAGCGCGTAGCGCAAAATGAACATGTCGGATATATGGTCGCTGTGTAAATGCGACAAAAGTACAGCGCTTATATCGAGCGTAGGCTTTAGTTGAAGCAGCCTTGACAGCGTACCGCTCCCAAAGTCGAGCACGAGGGAAATGCCCTCGCTTTCTAACAGATAGCCCGAGCACGCGCCCAGAGGCGCGGGGAAGGGTCCGTATTTTCCCAAGATTGTGAGTTTCATCTTTATTCAACACCACCCAACGCCAATTACTTATGCACCCTAGTTTTGCCGCCTTTCTTCCATATTATTATACCATAGCTGCTGTGCAACTATGGCATAATCGGCCATTTTCTCCGGTTGCCTTGAAGGCGCGAGACGGAAGGCCATAAAATAAGCGTCATAATAACCGCAAGCGGTTATTATGACATGAATTTTATCCCGCAAAGCCCGCCAAAAATGCCTTTGTTTCCTCTCTTTGCGGTGTGACAAACAGCGCATTTGGGGTGCCTTCCTCCCATATGATGCCATCTTTCATGAACACGGTGCGGGAGGATACCTCGCGCGCAAACTTCATCTCATGGGTCACGACAAGCATGGTCGTGCCTGACTTCGCCAGCGTCCGCATTACGGAGAGTACCTCGCCTACCAACTGCGGATCGAGTGCCGAGGTAGGTTCGTCAAAAAGCAAAAGATCAGGCTCCATCGAAAGCGCGCGCGCAATGGCGACGCGCTGCTTCATACCGCCGGACAGCTGTCGCGGCTTTGCTTTCACATAGGGTGCCATGCCTACTTGCTCTAAGTGCATCATAGCGTTTTGAACGGCTTCCTCCCGGCGCTTTTTTTGCACCTTTACCTGTCCGAGTACGCAGTTTTCGAGCACATTTAGGTTGTCAAACAAATTAAAGCTTTGGAACACCATACCCACCTTTGCACGGTAGGTGCAAGGGTTTGTGCTTTTTTCAAGCACATTTTTCCCGTGGAACAAAATTGCACCGCCTGAGGGTGTTTCAAGTAGATTAATGCACCGAAGAAGCGTGGACTTACCGGAGCCTGAAGCACCTAAAACAGAAACTACATCCCCTTTTTGCACTTTAAGGCTAACGTCCTTTAAAACTTCATTTGCACCAAAGCATTTGCTTAAATTTTGTACCTCCAATATAACCCCGCTCATACGCTGTCACCTCCTTTTTGCGGCACATAGGGCGGTGTTGCCTTTTTCTTTCGGTAATTGTAGGTGCCGCTCGTATGCGCGAGCGTATCGGTGGTGTTTAGGTCGTAGCTTATTGGGCCATCCATCTTGCTTTCTATAAGACGGAGGATTACGGAGCAGATTACCGTCATGATGAGATATCCGCCCATCTCAATAGCTGCCGACGGGAAATACAAATACGTCGCGCCGACAACCGCCTTGTGGGCTGCAAACAGGTCCGTAAAGCCGATGATGAACATCACCGAGGTATCCTTGATGTTGATAATAAGGTTGTTGCCGATTTGCGGCAGAATGTTGCGGATAGTCTGCGGCAGTATCACATGGCGCATGGATTTATAATGCGTCATACCTATCGCCTTTGCACCCTCCGTTTGGCCTATGTCGATGGAGAGAATACCGCCGCGTACGGTCTCCGCCATGTACGCGCCTGTGTTGATGGATACTACCGTAAATGCAGCCAGCCATACGCTTGGAAATCGCAAAGCATTTCCTGTGAAGTAGGGGAGCGCATAGTATAGAAACACAGCTTGCAATATCATAGGTGTGCCGCGAAACAGCTCAACATAGACGCGCACAATGGCGCGAATCAACCAAAGTGCGGATTTTAAAAATGGCCTGCCTTTTTGCGGGTAGGGGATGGTTTGCAAAATGCCGCATATAAGCCCTATAAGGCAGCCGACCGCCGTGCACAAAACGGCAAGGACAATGGTGCTTTGTGCACCTGCGAGGTAGCTTTGGCCGTAGTTTAGCCAAAGCGTTGCAATATCCTTTCCGAATTGGTTCATGATTTCCATTGCTTCCCCCTTACGAAACAGGTTGGATGGCGATGGCCGAAGCCATGATCTCGTTAAAATCCACAGCGGTTAAGCCGTTTAATGCTGCGTCGATGGCATTTTTAAGCGTTTCGTTCCCTTTTTGCATCGATATGCCTATGTTGATATCGCCTTCATCCACGGAAAAATTATCCGCACTTGTAGAAAAGTCGAGTAAAACCATGTCGGGATAGGCAATCAGTGCTGCCTGTGCGGTGGGCATATCCGTGCATACAAAATCCACATCACCCGAATTTAGTGCCATAAGCATGGCTGGAGCGGATTCCTTTGCCTCCTTAATCGTAGCACCGTTTATCTGCGGCAAGCAGTTATCGTACCAAATGGTGCCAAGCTGCGAGGTGCAAGTTCCGCCGCTAAGATCAGTTATGCCTTTGGCGTTGGCATAAGGGCTATCCTTTAGCGTAAGGCATACGATGCTTGCAAATAAATACGGCCCCGCAAAGTCCACCTGCTTCATGCGGTCCTCTGTCATGGACTGTCCGGCAATTACTGCATCCACCTGCCCGGTCTGCACCGCGGGCACGAGGGAATCCCAATCAAGCCGTACAATCTCAAGCTCCCAGCCGTTATACTCGCAAATCTTTTTTGCCATCATAACATCATAACCGTTAGCATAGTCCGAAGAATCCTTGATGGCTACAGCTCCGAATTCATCGCTACTTTGGCTCCAGTTGTAAGGTGCGTAAGCACATTCCATAGCGACGGTCAGCACACCGTCGTTAACACCGGTAGTTGGGGATGACGCGCATGCGCCAAACATAAGCGCTGCCGTGCAGCAGATAAGTAGAATTGCGATTGCTCTTTTCATGGGTTTAATCTCCTTCAATAATTCTATTGCCTGGCTCTTTTAGCCGGGTTATCCTAAATAAAAAGGGCTTCCACCCTTTTGACGGGTGAAAGCCCATGGCTGCAAACGGTACGCGCCGCAGCAAAGGCATACATGCCTTGAACGGCTTCCGCTTTGCCATGATAGCGCTCCACCCATTTGGGGTGACAGTCCGCATCATATTTTGATGCGGCCCAGCATCTTCTCCCACAGGCGGGAGCGACTGCTTCGGCGAATGCCCCTTTCATTTCCGGCGGTGCCTGACCTTATGCCGGAAGCTACTCTTGGAATTCGCGCCTCTACCACGGTTTGTGATTTGCGTTCAAGC
>JAEWZS010000189.1 GCA_023458355.1 Bacillota bacterium | reverse complement strand
TGCCGTAAAGTCACTCGTGCCGAGGCTGTCGCCAAAATCATGAAGTACGCGAGTTTCCTCGTCTGCAAGGTAAAAAAAATCACCGTCGCCCTCTCGCATATGATCGAGTGTTGCTTTCCATGCGTCTGCGATCGGCCCGCCACGCGTAAGCCTAGCAAGAAACGCTTCCCAAAACGGGCTGAGTGCGCTTCCATCAAGTTCTTTTACAAGCGATGCGATGGGCGTTCTTTTGTATTGCATCAAAATGCTGAGCTGCTTGATATCCAAAAGAAAGCTCTCCACAACGTCCAGACGGCGTTTAAGAGACTTTGCCTTTGCAAACCCCACAAAGCAGCATATACCAAACAGTAAAAGTGCCAGTAAAAACCGCATCATGCTTTCCTCTACACTACGAGCCGCTCGTATACTCTGCCTTCGACACGGCTCAATTCAACAAGCCGTAAGAACCGACCGTCGGCGATTAGTCTGCCGACCGTATTCTTTGCACGCGCCTCCTCGAGGTTTCGTGCATGCACGGAGGCAACTACAGCTACACCACTCACCGCTGCCTCACTTACCGCCAGTGCATCTTCCTCGCTGCCGATTTCGTCGGTAACGATGAGCTGCGGCGACATGGTGCGTATCATCATGCGCATGGCTTGCGACTTCGGACATCCATCCATCACATCCGTACGAAGCCCCACATCGAGCAAAGGAATGCCGAAATGCGCGCCGGCAATCTCGCTGCGTTCATCTGCAATGCAGACCTTGCGTGGTCTGACACCGCTTCCGCCGCTCGAAAACTGGCGCGCAATATCGCGAAGCATGGTGGTCTTTCCGACCCCCGGGGCGGCAATCAGCAGCGTGGAAAGCGGGTCCCCGTTTTTGTCGAGCATCATGGGAACAACTTTTGACGCACAGCCTACGAATTCGCGCGCTATGCGCACATTGAAGCCCGTAACACGCGAAAGCCTCTTTAGCGCTCCTTCTTCCACCACCGCCTTGCCGCATACGCCTACGCGGCAGCCACCCGCGAGCGTCACAAAACAGTTTTTCAACTCATCCTCGCGCGCGTAAACGGAGTGTTCACATATGTTTTCAAAGAGCATATCACAGTATTTCTCATCGGGTGAAAATGCGGAAAGACGCTCTCCGTCTGATAGAACATATTGCACCGGACGATTTACCCTTACGCGTATCTCCTCGATGAGGCCTCTGCCCTCTAATTGCTCCACATCACGAATGAGCGGCGGCGGCAGCACAGCTTCTATGCTTTCCTTCCACGCATGTATATCCTTCATTTGTGCCTGTCCTTCCATGTTTGCTATATATCTATGTGCACGAAAGAATGAATAGCACAAAAAACGGCCCCCTTCAAAGGGAGCCGTATCAGCCTAAATTCTTTTTATCAACCGTTTTCCGGCTGAGGACTGCGCACACCGAGAAAGTAACTGGCAAGCGCCGTTGCTATAAGCCCGATCATCTGCGCATCGAGCACATAGGGTGCGTTCAAATCGCAGCTTGCGTAACCTAAAGTATAAAGCTCGTAGCATGCGTAAAAGATGGGGCCTATCAAAGGCACAAGCGATGCCGTAAACATGGCAAAAAGCGGCGATTCGCGCAAAAACACGGCTATAAGCGCAGCGCTTATACATAATAAAAACGCTTTGTCCGCATCCGCAAGAAGGATTAATGCTACGCTATACGCAATGCCGGATAGAAGAAGGAGTAAAGAGCTTTTTTCAACGACTCTTTCGCGTCTAAAAATTCCACCCAAGAGTAAATAGGCCGGTAAAAAACCTGCCGCTGCATTAATCGTAATCTCAGGGCAGGGTTCAAATTGGAATCGACTGAGCGCGATTAAACTTAACGCTGTGAACGCCGCACCAATGGGTTCGATGCGCATGCGTTCGCAAGCTGCATCAAGTGCGCCGGTAAAAAAGAGGATTAAAATACATATAGAACATAAAATGGTAAATTGCATAAAAACTCCGTGCGGGTATCACGATTAGCTTGCCCGCACGGAGCTTTCTCCACAATGTAAACGGATGGTACACCTGTTGGCGTTTCCCAAAAAAGTAAAAAGATAAAATTAAACAAGCATAATATAGGCTGCCATAGAACCGGTGTCACCCTTATCGCGCCTATGGGAGAAAAAGTGCTCCTCAAGCTCATAGGTGCATGCGCACATTAAGGTAAGATTTTCCTCTTTTACACCCGCTTCCAATATTTGGATGGCTGCAGCCATTTCGAGGTCAAGCTGCGCCTTGCCGGGGCGACCCGGCGTATAAAGATCGGAAGTCTTAAACGCATCTTGAAAGCGCTCCGCAAGTTCCAAGTCCACCTCGAAGCAGTCTTTACAAATACACGGCCCGGTGGAAACCAGAATATCTTTTGGATCGGAGCCGTATTCTTTCTGCATAAGCTCCACAGCGCGCGCTCCGATGCGCATAAGCGTACCCTTCCAGCCTGCATGAGCTAGCCCAACGGCCCTTTTTACCGGATCATAGAGAAAAAACGCACCGCAATCCGCATGCGAAGTCACAAGCACAACGCCTTTTTCGTTTGTTATTAAGCCGTCACAAAAAGGTAGCGGTGGCTTGTCAAAGCCCTTTCCTCGATCCGTCGAACCCACCTTGAGAACAGTACCGCCGTGTTCGTAATTGACGATGACCATATTGTTATGCGCGATTTCAGCCGCGTTACAGAAAATTTCAAAATTCTTTGTGACATTTTCGATAGGGTCCGGTCTCGACCAACCGAGATTTAAGCTGTCGTAAGGCGCGGGGCTCACGCCACCAAGCCTGGTAGAAAAGCCGTGGCGTATGCCGCCTAAGTCGTTAAGCGCTTCCGCAGTAAAAAAACCCGTGCTGCCCGAACGCATGTAAGCGCTTCCATGGTGCGCGCGGGGAAATACATGTTTCACGCTGCCTCCTATTTCTTTTCGTTGATTAGAATCTTCAACTCGTCCATGAATGTGCTGATATCCCTAAATTGCCTATAAACGGAAGCAAAACGCACATATGCAACTTCATCGAGGTCCTTAAGCCGCCGCATGACCATTTGGCCGATAGCTTCGCTTGGGATTTCCTGTTCGAGCGAGTTGAATACCTCGCGCGTTACATCATCAACAAGCTTGTCCTGCTCCAAGGCAGATATGGGGCGCTTTTGGCATGCCTTGCGTACGCCGTTTACGATCTTCTGGCTATCGAAAGGCTCCCTACGACCATCCTTTTTGATGACCATGATGGGAATCTCTTCAATTTTTTCGTAGGTGGTAAAGCGCTTGCCGCAATTCATGCATTCGCGCCTTCGCCGGATGGAGGTACCGTCATCTGTCGGACGGGAATCAACGACTTTACTTTCGTTGCTGAGGCAATACCGGCACTTCATATGCTATCCTCCTAGCCTATTTGGAGTTATTATAGCATCCCTTGTGTCGTTTTACCAGAAAAAAGCTATATTTTGTAGATATTTTGCAGATTAAAGCATAATATCCACCAAAATCACGTCGTCGCCGATTTTGGATATCTTATTGAACGGAATCACAAGCTCCTCATTGCTCTTAAGGATGCCCCAAAAACGAGGCGGTCCCGGCACAATGATGGCGCATACGATACCGGTCCCAAGATCAATCTCCATATCGCAGACACAGCCAAGGCGCGCGCCATCGCGCACGTTGACTACTTCTTTCCTCCTGAGTTCACAAAAGCTTGTATTTGCCAAAGCTACCACCTCTACAGAATGATATGCAGCTAAGGCATAAAAAAACCGCGCATAGCGCGGTTTAAAGCATAACGAATTATTGCTGTGACGGATTATTGGCGCGGCGCACGCCCTCTGCGATAATTTGCGCCTGAAGTTCAGGATGTGTAGGAGCGAGCCCCCAGTAAAGAAGGGCCAGCATGCCGAAGAAAAAACCCCAAGCAAAGCTTACACGGTACCCCTTTTTCAGCGCGAGATTTTTCACAACGAACCCCATGCATATGGCGGGTATGAGCGCGATAACAATCGTTAATAGTATGCCGGCACCGCCTAAAAAAATATTGCTGAAATCAGACATCATCATAACCAATCCCCTTTTTTTATTATTGTAATCAAAAACAGGTCGCTATGTCAATTTGTGTATATGAAAAGAGCTCGGTTTTCACCGAGCTCGTACTGTCATATTTGTGTTAAGGATTCCAAACGCCTGGAGCACGATTGCAGGAATCAATCGTACCGCGCACCGCGCGGTATTAAGCGCTCAATACTTGCGCTTCCTCGCTGCCTCAGCCTTCTTCTTGCGCTTCACGCTGGGCTTCTCGTAATGCTCGCGCCTGCGAACCTCCGCCAACACGCCGGAACGTGCGCACTTGCGCTTGAAACGCTTAAGGGCGCTTTCCAAAGATTCATTTTCACCTACACGAATTTCCATTGATCATTTCCCCCCCCTCTGCCGCAACATTGCACACCGTGCCGTTGCCATCAGCATAGGACTGCCTAAAACACATGAGTATTATACTTGAAGCCTTTGCTCAAGTCAACAGCTTATCGGGCGATAAGTTTATGTATCGCCAAGGCTTACAACAAAGCAAAAGACGCTTTTTAGCCCGGTGGCCACTGCATACTTCTGCCGCCCATTACGTGCAGATGGAGATGCTTGACGCTCTGCCCGCCATCCGAACCTACATTCGTCACGAGGCGGTAACCGTTTTCATCAATGGCAAACTCTTTGGCTAGCTTATTTGCAACTTCGGCCATATGAAACCACAGTTCACGGTCCTCCTCTTTAAGTTCCGAGACCGCATTGATGTGCTTTTTCGGGATGATGAGCACATGCTTAGGTGCCTGCGGTGCGATGTCATAAAAGGCGAGAACAGTATCGTCCTCATACGCTTTATTACAAGGTATTTCATCGGCGATAATCTTACAAAACAGACAGTCTTCCATTTCGAATCTCCTTTTACTATGATAATACCCCGTACAGGCACCCGTTTTGCAGCTTTTCTACAGCAACGTTTTTTAGCATGCCAACCAACTCTTCTCCGCCTTTAACCAAAACGCGCACATAGGTACCGGTATGTCCGTAAACATAGCCTTCCTCGCATTCCTCAAAAAGGACTTCCTGTATCGTATTTAAAAACGAATTCAGGTATATTTCCTCAAGCTTATTTCCGAGTACAATAAGCCGTTTGGTTCTGATAGCTTTTATGTTTTTTGCGATCTGCCCATCCATCGATGCCGCTTTCGTACCTTTGCGTGCAGAAAACGGAAATACGTGAATTCGCGAAAGCGCCAGTTTTTTTATAAATGTCTCGGTTTCAACAAATTCCTCTTCAGTCTCTCCCGGGAAGCCCGCAATGACGTCGGTTGTGATGGCGCAGTTAGGCATTGCTGTGCGAAGACGTTCTACGCATGCTTCGTACTCCTCAGGCGTATAACGGCGGTTCATGCGCTTTAAAACCCCTGCGCTGCCGCTTTGGAGCGATAAGTGGAAATGCCTGCACACCTTTTCGCTGTTTTTCACAGCCTTAACAAATGCCTCATCCGCCATGTTTGGCTCAATTGAGCCCAAACGTACACGTTTAATTCCATTTATATCTTCCGCAAGTGCAAATGCGTCTGCTATGGTCGTTCCGTCACGAAAATCCCTGCCGTAGGACATAACATGGATGCCCGTCAAAACAATCTCTGTATAGCCCGCCTGCGCTAGTTTTTCCATTTCAGTACGAATGCTTTTTAACGTACGACTTCTGATAGCACCCCTTGCGTAGGGAATAATGCAATAGGTACAATATCTGTCGCATCCGTCCTGAATTTTTAAATGTGCGCGCGTACGGCTTTCCTTAGTAGCGCTTATTTCCTCAAACACATCGCGGTTTATGAGCGGTTCCACCGCCGCTACGGAGTGTTCTTCCTTCAAAGAAGACTCAAACAACTCAACTACGCGCGAACGGTCCTTAGTTCCTAATACCATCCATACGCCGGGGAGTTTTTCAACTTCTTCCGGCGCAACCTGCGAATAGCAACCCACTACAATGATCTTTGCCTTAGGGTTGTGTGCGTGCGCTCGAGAAATCATCTGGCGGGATTTTTTATCCCCTGTCTGCGTAACAGTACAGGTATTCACAACATATACATCAGCGGGTTCGTCAAAGTCCGCCGTTTCATAGCCTGCCTTTTCAAACAGCTCCAGCATAGCCTGTGTTTCATATTGGTTGACCTTGCACCCGAGCGTGCAAAAGGCTGCCTTCATTCTGTATCCTTTATCCTTCCAAATCGTAGAAAAGCATGGCGGCAAGCGCCATGCCCGCTGTTTCCGTGCGCAAAATGCGTTTCCCGAGGGTGATGCTTTCCCCGCCGTTTCGTTTGGCAAACGCTACCTCTTCAGCCGTAAGGCCGCCTTCCGGCCCTACGATGAAGCCCACGCTTTTAAGATCTCCCTTTTTTTCCTTGGCCGTGCGGAGTGCAGCTTTAAACGTGCGCTCACATTCCTCCTCGTAAGCGATGAGTAAAATGTCATGTTCGGAAAAATCGAGACCTGAAAGCGGCAAGATATCCCCTACTTGAGGTACGATGCCGCGTCTAGCCTGTTTTGCTGCCTCATAGGCGATGCGCCGATAACGCTCTTGTTTTTGCAGCGCTTCCTTCGCATCGAGCCGCACTACGCTTCTTTGTGCGGCAAACGGTACAATTTTAACTACACCGAGCTCCACACATTTTTGAAGAATGATTTCCATCTTACCTGCTTTTGGTAAGCCCTGGTACAGAGTAACGCGGCAGGTCGGTTCGTTTTCGCAAGCCGTCTTTTGCACTATGGTAAATGCAATCCTATCCTTTTGCGCTTCGATAAGACGCGCCTCGTAGTCGTAGCCAACGCCGTCACAAAGCGTAACAGTATCACCTATAACCAAACGGAGCACCTTTAGGATATGCTTTACGTCATCGCCGTACAAAAACGCCTTGTCGCCGACAATGTCACCGGGATTCACAAAAAAGCGGCTCAATGTAAAGTCTCCCGTATCTTCATCTCAAGCGCTGCCCACCCCTCTGAGGTGATACGCTTTTTCGTTTCAAGCCCATGTGTATGGAGGGCACTTTCCACTTCGTCGAGCCTTTCCAAGATGATGCCTGATGTTATGAACGTACCGTTTTTCTTTAAGAAGCGCTGTATCAACGGCGCGAGCGCTATAATGACAGATGCCACGATGTTTGCACATACCGTGTCATAAGTGTTTTGTGCAATTCTCTCGACGAGTGCAGCATCTGCAAGGAGGTTGCCGATCAGCACTTCGTAAGTATCTTTTGAAATACCGTTGAGTGCGGCATTTTCCATCGTAACCTTTTGAGCGACGGGGTCGATGTCAACGGCAATGGCACTTTTTGCACCTAGCAAAAGCGCTGTAACAGAAAGTATGCCGCTGCCGCAGCCGAGATCGAGCATGGTACTGCCGCTTTTCACGCGATTTTCCATCAGTTCCATACACATACGCGTGGTGGGGTGCGTTCCGGTGCCAAACGCCATCCCGGGATCAACGGAAACGACAGTACGGCCTTCCACGTCGAATTCCGTTTCCCATGCCGGACGTATCAGGAGCTTTTCGCCTACTTTGATAGGCTTATAATAGGCTTTCCAGCTGTTCGCCCAATCTTCCTCATCCACAGTACGCACCTCTATTTCGAGGCTGCCGAGATCAATCCCCACGTCCGTCCCCCGAAGAATGCGGAAAGATTCTTTGATGCGCTCTACAAGTTCAAGATTTTCCGGGAGATCGGCCAAATACGCCTTCACGCAAGGGCCGTTTTTCGCTGCGAGCGATTGAAAGTCCGCAAAATCCCAAAGCGCGGCACTTTGCTTTAAAAACGCTTCCACACTACGCGCATCTTCCTCGATGGAGGTCTCTTTTATGCCAAGCATATCGAGGCGTGCACATACAGCCTCGATGCCTTCCTCCGTGGTATGTATAGACAATTCGATCCAATTCATTAAAAACCCGCCTACCAGAGCTTTACTTTCTTTTTCGATTTGCCCTCCGACACCTCCTCGCCGAAGGATTCGGCAAGGCGTTTTAACAGCTCACGCTGTTCATCGTTCACTTTTTTAGGCACCTGTATGTTCACCTTCACAAGAAGATCTCCCCTGCTTGTGGAGTTGAGCCGCGTCACACCCTGTTCGCGCAGGCGGAACACCGTGTTGGGCTGCGTACCTTCCGGAACGGAATACTTTACACTCCCCTTAAGCGTAGGCACATTGATCTCGCCTCCGAGCGTTGCCATGGTGAAGGGTACGTTGATATCCGTGTAAAGATCGTAGCCTTTGCGGGTAAATTGCTTGTGCGGTTTTACCGTAACGGTGATGTACAGATCGCCCGCGGGGCCGCCATTAAAGCCTGCTTCACCTTCGTTGTGTATGTTGAGCGACTGACCGTTGTCGATACCTGCAGGGATGTTTATGGATAACTTTTTTGTTCGGTTCACTCTGCCCTTGCCGCGGCATTCCGTACAGGGTTCTTTTACGATCTTGCCGGTGCCGTTGCACGCATCACAGGAGCGCGCAGTGACAAACGAACCGAACATTGTGTTTTGCTGTACACGCACCTGTCCACTGCCACCGCATGCTGCGCATTTTACCGGCTGCGTACCGGTCTTTGCACCGGTGCCGCTGCAGGTGGAGCATGTCTCTTCGCGCGGAATATTGATCTCCTTGCGTACGCCGAATACGGCATCCTCAAAGCTTATGGTTAAATTGTAACGCAGGTCGTTGCCTGCGATGGGGCCGTTTCTTGTTTGTCCGGTGCTTCGGCCAAACCCACCGAAACCACCGAACATGGAATCAATGATATCGGCAAAATCACCGAAGCCTGCACCCCCGTTGCTGTAATAACCGCCGGTACCGCCCGCGGTCGGGTCAAATGCGGCATGGCCAAACTGGTCGTACTTAGCGCGCTTATCCTTATCGGAAAGCACCTCGTACGCTTCGTTGACCTCCTTGAATTTCGCCTCGGCCTCCTTGTCGTTCGGATGTAAATCGGGATGATACTGCTTGGCTGCTTTTCGAAACGCCGCCTTTACCTCATCCTCCGTCGCGCCTTTGTTAATGCCGAGAGTTTCGTAATAATCTGCTTTAGCCAAAGTCCCCAAAACTCCTTTTAAAGGTAAGGGGTGTCAACCCCTTTAACTTCACCTGAGCCAAAGCATAGCTTTGGCTCAGGTACACTATCTTACTATGCGGATTGCCGCTTACTTCTTATCGTCGTCTACAACCTCGTAGTCAGCATCCACAACATTGTCGTCGTGCGGTGCGGAACCTGCATCCTGGGGGCCGGCTTGACCCTGATTAGGTGTGGACTGTTGGTAGATCTTGCCAAACACTTCATAGGATACCTCGGTCAGCTTTTCGGTTGCGCTCTTAATCACAGCTGAATCGCTGCCCTCGAGCGCCTTCTTCACGTTAGCCACCTCCGACTCGATGCGGGACTTATCGTCCGCGCCTATTTTGTCGCCAAGGTCCTTCATTGTCTTTTCGGTCTGGTATACGAGGCTGTCAGCATGGTTGCGCTGTTCGACGTCCTCTTTGCGCTTCTTATCCTCGCCCGCGTACTGCTCAGCTTCCTTGACAGCTTTCTTGATATCATCCTCGCTGAGGTTCGCGGAGGCGGTGATGGTTACCTGCTGCTCGTTACCGGTACCGAGGTCGCGTGCGGATACATGCACGATGCCGTTGGCGTCGATATCAAACGTAACCTCAATCTGCGGTACACCGCGCGGTGCGGGTGCAATGCCTGCAAGCTGGAAGCGGCCGAGGGTTTTGTTGTACTGTGCGAACTCGCGCTCGCCCTGCAGCACGTGGACCTCAACGCTGGTCTGGCCGTCTGCCGCGGTTGAGAATATCTGGCTCTTTTTGCAAGGGATGGTGGTGTTGCGGTCAATAAGGCGCGTAAACACACCGCCCACGGTTTCGATGCCGAGAGAAAGCGGCGTAACGTCGAGCAAGAGAATGTCCTTTACCTCTCCGCCCAGTACGCCTGCTTGAATGGCCGCGCCTATGGCGACACACTCATCGGGGTTGATACCCTTAAACGGCTCTTTGCCGGTAACGTTTTTTACAAGTTCCTGCACAGCGGGAACACGAATGGATCCGCCGACGAGGATAACTTTGTCGATTTTGTCATTGGTAAGCCCTGCGTCCTTCATGGCGATGGTCATACAATCGCGCGTTTTCTCGATAAGGTCTCCCACGAGTTCATTGAACTTTGCGCGGGTTAGCGTGATATCAAGGTGCTTAGGACCGCTCGCATCCGCCGTGATAAACGGCAGGTTGATGTTGGTCTGCATGGTGCTCGAAAGCTCGATCTTCGCCTTTTCTGCAGCTTCCTTAAGCCTCTGGAGTGCACTTTTGTCTTTACTGAGGTCGATGCCGGAATCCTTTTTGAACTCCTGCACAAGGTAATCCATCACGCGCTGGTCAAAGTCGTCGCCGCCGAGGCGGTTGTTACCGTTGGTGGCAAGCACCTCAAACACGCCCGAGCCGATCTCGAGGATGGAAACATCGAACGTGCCTCCGCCAAGGTCGTAAACGAGTATTTTTTGGTTGACGTCCTTATCCATGCCATACGCAAGCGCGGCTGCAGTAGGCTCGTTGATGATACGAAGAACCTCAAGACCCGCGATGCGTCCGGCATCTTTGGTAGCTTGACGCTGGCTGTCGCTGAAGTAAGCGGGTACGGTGATAACTGCCTGTGTTATCTTTTCACCGAGATAGGCTTCTGCGTCATGCTTGAGCTTTTGCAAAATCATGCCGGAAATTTCCTGCGGTGTATAATCGACACCGTCGATATTCTTTTTATAATTGCTCCCCATTTCTCTTTTGATGGAAGAAATGGTCTTATCGGGATTAACGACGGCCTGACGCTTCGCAATCTGGCCTACAAGGCGTTCATCTCCTTTAAAAGAAACCACCGATGGAGTTGTACGTGAGCCTTCAGCGCTCGGGATGACGACAGGCTCGCCGCCCTCCAAGAATGCTACGCAAGAATTGGTTGTGCCAAGATCGATACCGATGATTTTTCCCATATTATCTATCCTCCTGATACTCAAATACCCTTATATATTATTTCGCAACTTTCACCATGCTATGGCGGACGATGCGATCTTTCACCTGATAACCTTTTTGCAACACTTCAACAATGTCGCCTTCCTCTTTGCCTTCCTGCTCGCAGCTAAGCACCGCTTCGTGGAGTTCCGGGTCAAACTGGCCCTCGGCTTCGATTTCCGCAAGGCCGTTTTTCTCTAAAACACTCATCAATTGGCGGTAAACGAGTTTTATGCCTTCACGCCACGCTGAGCCTTCATCTTCGTTTTGGAGCGCGCGGTCAAAATTATCGAGCACCGGCAAAAGGTCCTTGATTACGCAACGCACACCTTCTTCAACGCTGTCGCAGTATATAGTGGCATTACGCTTGCGAAAATTATCGAAATCGGCCTGCGTCCTTTGTGCAAGGTTTATGAGCTCGTCGCGCTCAGTTTTGAGCTTATCGATGTGCTCCTTAACCTGAATAAATTCCTCCTGCGTCATACTGACGCTATCCTTGCGCTTTTCGGCCGTTTTCTTCCCCTTCGTTTCTTCCGTATCAACGGTATTTTGCGCGTTTTCTACGGGGGTTTCATTGTTGATATTCTTTTCGCGCTTGTCATCTTTTTGGTGCAATTTACTTTCGCTCCTTCTCCATACTACACCCAAACTTTACATATGGGCATCTTTGCGGTCTTATTGCCGCCCTGTTGTCCTCTTAAGCGGGAGGCTCCACTACCCGCTTACATCGTCCGCCTTGCCGGGTGGCAAAAATCATCGCATCTACTCCGAATAGTTAATTGGGAGTAGTATCAAACATATTCGTCAGTACATCACCTAAGCTCTTCCCAATGTGCCTTAATACCGCCAGAACCCTCGCATAATCCATTCGGGTGGGGCCTATCACGCCCAATGAGCCCGTTGTACTGTCTCCTATTCTATAAGTAGCCGTGACCACACTGCTCCCCTTTAAGTCAGGCTGTTCATTCTCGCTGCCAATGGTAATGGAAAATTCCACCTTTGTTGCCGCCTTGAGCATTTCATACGGCACCTCCTTCTCCTCCAAAGAGGTAAGGAATGCCCGCGTACGCTCGAGGTTGCTAAACTCCGGATAGGTCAAAAGGTTTGTAGTGCCGCTTACCTCAACACGGTTCTTTCCAAAGCTCGTGTTTGTGCGAAGCGCCTTCATAAGAGACTGAGCAAACTCGCGTTGTGCGCGCATTTCTCCCGGCATTTCCTCGAGTATAGTCGACGCAGCATCTTCGACCTTCATGCCTGCATAACGCTCTGTAAGCATACGCGAGAGCTTTTCTAAATCCCCCATGCTCGTGCCCTTGGGTACATAAAGGATTGTGTCACGCGCGATGCCCGCATCCGTTACGATGACTGCGAGCGCCTTGTTATCCGTAACCGGAACGAGCTGGATATGCTTGAGCTTTACGCCTGATAACTGCGGGCTTAGCACCATGGAGGTGTATTTCGTCATATCCGAAATCGCCCGCGCGGTTTGGCATATAACATCCTCAACACGATCAAGCGCGCTTGTAAAATACTGCTCAATGTAGCGCGATTCCTTATCGGTGAGACTTGCGTGTTGCATGATGCTGTTCACATAGAGGCGGTACGCCTTGTCGGATGGCACCCTGCCCGCGCTTGTGTGCGGCTGCTCGAGGAAGCCAAGCTCCTCTAAATCAGACATTTCGTTGCGGATGGTTGCGGAGGAAAGACCGATATCATGCCGCTTGGAAATCGTACGCGAGCCAATGGGTGCTGCCGTTAGCGTATAATCATCGATAATCGCTTGCAGGATCATTAATTTGCGCATATCGAGCTCCATCGCTACGGCCCCCTTTCCAACCGTTTCCTTCCGGTGTGTTAGCACTCAACGCTTCGGAGTGCTAATCACTTCCATAAAAATATCACCGCTGCAATTTAAAGTCAAGGTAACAGCGGGCACACCAATGTGACAAAACAGCAACATTATCCGCTCTGCTTTCTTAAAAAGACGAAACGGCTCAAATCAGCTCTTTTTATAGTTTCATCAATCGATTACAACGCTATTCCTCGTCCATAAAGTACAGGAGCGCCTCGTTTTGCATATCGAGGCCGATATCTGTAAGATGTATAAAACCGTTTTCTATCTCGAGCCAATGAAGCGATACGAGTTTTGCTATTACCGAATCATAATGCGCATGTACGCTTTCATGGAAACGCTTTTCAAATGCCTCAAGTTCAATCCCGTCTGTTTGTCTGAGTCCGAGCATCACACATTCAAACATTTCTTCATCTTTGCCAATTATCTGTTTTTCTTCTATGGGTAATGCTCCACTATCCGTGCATAAGAGGTATTCTTGTAGGTTTGCAGTATTGCTCCATCGCGTAAAGGCTCCTTCAAGCCGCATGGCAGAATGCGCGTTCAACCCGATTCCGAGGTATTCTCCGTTATTCCAATAGTTGAGGTTGTGCCTGCACCTAAACGGGCTTTTTGCTTGCAAACCACGACGCGCATAGTTGGATATCTCATAGCGCTCGTACCCGTTATTTTGAAGCATTTCAATGCAAGTTCGGTGCTGCACGTAGACTTCTTCCTCGTCGGGCAAACGTACCTCCCCGCGCTCCACGCAGGCATGAAGCGGTGTTCCCTCCTCCAAAATGAGTGAGTATGCCGATATATGCTCGGGTCTAAACACGAAAAGTGCATTAAGTGTTTCAGAAATTTCCCGTACTGTCTGGTTTGGCAAACCGTACATAACGTCCACATTGATGTTTGAAAAGCCCGCCTGTCGCGCAAGTGCGTAGCTATTGAGAAAATCATCGTAGGTGTGGATGCGGCCTATACCCTTCAAAAGCGCGTCGCTTGCGCTTTGTAACCCGAAGGAAAGACGGTTCACACCCGCAGCGCGATATTCCTTAAGTTTATCAAGGCTAACCGTGCCGGGGTTACACTCCATGGTTATCTCCGCACTTTCCGCAATGGAAAACCGCATCTTCAGCGTGTCAAGTATGCTCTTTATTGCACCTAACGGCAGCGTTGAAGGTGTACCTCCGCCTAAGAATACCGTATCGAAGTTAACATGCGGTATGCAAAAAGCCGAAACTTCCATTTCGGCTTTCAGCGCATTACAATATTGCGCCATAAACGGCATGTTCTCAAACGATACGAAGTCGCAGTAAGCGCATTTTTTGATACAGAACGGGATGTGAATATAAATACTTGGCATTAATCAATACGAAGCACGCTCATGAAGGCCTCGCTGGGCAGCGAAACAGATCCGACCTGGCGCATGCGCTTCTTGCCTTCTTTCTGCTTTTCTAAGAGCTTCTTCTTTCGTGTAATATCGCCGCCATAACACTTAGCAAGCACATCCTTGCGCACGGCGCGCACGGTTTCGCGCGCGATGATCTTTCCGCCGATTGCTGCCTGAATGGGTATTTCAAACTGCTGACGCGGAATGACCTCCTGCAGCTTTTCTGCAACGTTTCGGCCCTTAGAATACGCTTTGTCTCGATGTACGATGGTGGAAAGCGCGTCACACATATCGCCGTTGAGCAAAAAGTCGAGCTTCACGAGGTCGCTTTTTTCATAGCCCTTCATATCGTAATCAAACGAAGCATAGCCGCGGCTTCGAGATTTAAGTTGGTCGAAGAAATCGTAGATAATTTCGTTAAGAGGAAGCAGATATTTGATGTTAACGCGCGTTTCCTCTATGTATTTCATATCCTGAAATACACCGCGCTTTTCCTGACAAAGCTCCATGATTGTACCTACGAACTCCGAAGGCGACATAATATGTGCCTCCACCATAGGCTCTTCCATATAGAGGATATCCGTAGGGCTTGGCATGTTAGAGGGGTTATCGAGGAGAAGCTCCGTATTATCGGTCTTCGTGATTTTGTAGATAACGCTTGGGGCGGTGGTCACAAGATCGAGGTCGAACTCACGCTCAAGCCGTTCTTGGATGACTTCCATATGCAAAAGGCCCAAAAAGCCGCAGCGGAATCCAAAGCCTAACGCCATGGAAGTTTCCGGTTCATATTTTAGGGAGGCATCGTTGAGCTTTAGCTTTTCGAGAGCATCCTTGAGGCTTCCGTAATCCGCGCCGTCCGCGGGATAAATGCCGCAAAATACCATGGGGTTCGCCTCTTTGTAGCCCGGAAGAGGCGTTTTGGCGGGGTTATCTGCGTCGGTAACGGTATCACCGACCTTGGTATCGGCAACGCTCTTGATGGAGGCAACGATATAACCTACTTCTCCGGCGGTCAATTCCTCGGTTGCGCGAAGTCCAGGTTGAAATACACCGACTTCGGTAACGTCAAACTCCTTTTTACCGGCCATAAAGCGTATGGTCATGCCCGGTTTTACGGTCCCTTCCTTAACACGGACATAACTTAAGGCACCTTTATAGTTGTCGTAGATGCTGTCAAAAATGAGTGCGCGCAGAGGCTCATCTTTGCTGCCCTGCGGCGGCGGAACGAGCTCCACAATCTGCTTTAATACCTCAGCAACGTTAATGCCGTTTTTTGCGGAGATGCGAGGTGCGTCTGTGGCAGGCAGGCCAATCACATCCTCAATCTCCTTGGCGACAAATTCAGGGTCTGCGCTCGGGAGATCGATCTTATTGATGACGGGAACAATCTCAAGCCCCGCGTCAAGCGCTAAGTAAACGTTAGCAAGCGTCTGCGCTTCTATACCCTGTGTGGCATCCACGAGTACGGCGCCTTCGCACGCGGCAAGGCTTCTTGATACTTCATAGGAGAAGTCAACATGCCCCGGCGTATCGATGAGGTTGAGCATATAGCGGTTGCCGTCCGTATGTGTGTAAAACATGCGCACGGCTGTAGCTTTGATGGTGATGCCGCGCTCGCGCTCGATCTCCATAGTGTCGAGAAGCTGCGCCTCCATATCGCGTGCGGCGACCGTATCGGTAAGCTCCATAAGCCTGTCTGCCAAGGTGGACTTACCGTGATCAATATGCGCGATAATGCAGAAGTTTCGTATGAACTCGCGGGGAAAACCCATGAAAGCCTCCACTGTGTTTTTCGATATTTTTCTCTAGGAAATCATACTTGATGCGGCATAAAATTGCAAGCGTTGGCGGCACATGGTATCATGATAAAAGCACAGTATTTTGAGAAGGTACTTCCCATGTTTTATGCGTACATGCTTCGCTGTGCGGATAGCTCGCTTTATACTGGCTATACCGTGAATATTAAAAAAAGGCTTGCCGCCCACAATAGTGGTACGGCAAGCAAATATACGCGTGTGCGTTTGCCGGTGGCGTTAGCCTATCTTGAAGCCTATCCGAGCAAGCACGAGGCGATGCAGCGCGAGTGCGCCTTGAAACGGCTTAAGAAGGAGGAGAAGGAACAGCTTGTTAGCGGCTTTGAGGCGGGCCCTCTGCCCGCCTCACCCCCGGGCGGTCCGTGCTGACTGCTAGCAGCCGCAACCGCAATTGTTGTTGCTGCCACAGCTGCTGAAATCGTTGTTCCCACCGCAGCTGCACAGGATCAGAAGCAGGATGATGATCCACCAGCAGTTGTTGCCGCCAAAGATGCCGTTGTTGCTGCCGCAATCATCGTTGTTGTTACCGCAGCAGGAGAACAGCAGTATGAGGATGATGATCCACCAGCAGCTGTTGTTTCCGAAACCATTGTTATTGCCGAAGAACATACTTCAAAAGCCTCCTTCAAAATTAAGCGCGGCGCGCTCTTGCTACGATATAGTACGCACTCGGGCTAACATGTGTGCATCTTGACAAACCGCCTCCGTATGTTATGATTAAATACGCTTTTTACCTTTTTAATAGGAATTATCGCGATTCGCGGTATTGAATAAGTCAAATTTACGGGCGTACAACGCCTGCTTGAAAGGGATGTATATGGCAACTGTAACCATGGATAAGATTGTAGCGCTGTGCAAAAACCGCGGTTTCATCTTCGCCGGTTCCGAGATTTACGGCGGACTTGCGAACTCGTGGGACTATGGCCCGTTGGGCGTGGAGCTTAAAAATAACGTTAAACGTGCGTGGTGGCGTAAGTTTGTGCAGGAAAGCCCTTACAACGTGGGCATGGATTCCGCCATTCTCATGAACCCGGAGACATGGGTTGCCTCCGGTCACCTCGTTAACTTCAATGATCCTCTGATGGACTGCAAGTCCTGCAAGGCACGCTTCCGTGCCGACAAGCTCATCGAGGATTATGTGAATGAACATCATATAGAGGGTGTGCACCCTGACGGCTGGGTTAATGAGCAGATGCAGAGCTATATCGCCGAGCATCATATCGCCTGCCCCGAGTGCGGCAAACATGATTTTACTTCCATCCGTAAATTCAACATGATGTTTAAAACATTTCAGGGCGTTAATGAAGATACCGCAAGCGAGATTTATCTCCGCCCTGAAACGGCGCAAGGTATTTTCGTGAATTTTAAAAACGTACAGCGCACCACCCGCCGCAAGCTTCCCTTCGGCATCGCGCAAATCGGCAAATCCTTCCGCAACGAGATTACACCGGGCAATTTCATCTTCCGCATACGCGAGTTCGAGCAGATGGAACTCGAATTCTTCTGTGAACCCGGCACGGAGCTCACATGGTATACCTACTGGAAGGACTTCTGCAAAAACTTTCTTCTTTCGCTTGGCTTAAAAGAAGAAAACCTGACCATGCGCGAACATGACAAAGCAGAACTGAGCCACTACTCCAACGGCACCACCGATATCGAATATGAATTCCCGTTCGGTCGCGGCGAGCTTTGGGGAATTGCCAGCCGTACGGATTTCGACCTTAAGGCGCATACAGAGCACTCGGGCACGGTGCTCGACTATCAGGATCCCTTTACAAACGAGCGCTACGTTCCCTACTGCGTCGAGCCTTCTTTGGGTGCAGACCGCGTACTGCTCGCATTTTTGTGTGACGCGTACGAAGAAGAAACTCTTCCGGACGGCGATGTGCGAAATATCTTACATCTCCACCCCGCGCTCGCACCCTTCAAAGCCTCCGTGTTCCCGCTTCAAAAAAACAAGCTGGGCGACAAGGCAAAGGAAGTCTACACCATGCTCTCAAAGTACTTCATGGTGGATTACGACGAGACAGGTGCTATCGGCAAGCGTTACCGCCGTGCGGATGAAATCGGTACGCCGTACTGCATTACGGTGGACTTCGATACCCTCGAGGACAACACCGTAACCGTACGCGACCGCGACACTATGGCGCAGGAGCGCATAGCAATCGACAAACTCGTAAAGTACATCGAAGATAAACTCGTATTCTAAAGATTCTTATACGAAACAGGGCCGCTTTCTAAAGCGGCCCTGTTTTCTATTAATCAGCTTGTGTAAGCACAGACGGTTCTCAGAGAGCTTCCCCCGCCAGCTTCACAATCTGCGCACATACCTCATCTAAATGCGTCTCACCGGACACGATACGGATATTGTGTGCTACTTGGTCAAAACATCCATGCTTTTTTTCGAGCATCAGCGAGACCGGCGCAGGTAGATTCCCATGCATACGAGCTGCAAAGCGTTCTTTGATGAGAGCAAGCTCAGCCGTCACCAGTACGCGAAGCGCACCTTCCGGTAAAAGGGATAAATGCTCTTTTTCGGAAATGACGTATATAACGTTACTCGAGGTTATCGCGTCCTGCAATTTTTGCTGAAACGCTTCCTTAGCGGCAGCCTCACTTTTTGCCAGTTTTAAATAATCCTTGCCGCTAAATACCTCCGCTTTAAGCTCATGTATAAGCCTTTCTGCCAACGTGCTTTTTCCCGTGCAGCTTTCGCCGATAAGTCCAATCACCATTTAGGTTCCCTCCTGTATTCCGGTTTCAAAAAAATTACCCGACAGTTTCCCGCCGGGTATTTTAGATAGTAAAAGCGGTTTATGCTTTAATCTTCCCCTCATGGTTGCGCTCAAGTATTTTGGCAAGCGCTATGGCATGGCGGCTTATGATGTTTTCATCCTGCCCTTCAAGCATGATGCGGATTAACGGCTCCGTGCCCGAGGCGCGCACAAGCACGCGGCCGGACGATTTGAGTTCATTGTCTATACTTTGTATTGCCACCTTCAGCTCCGCGTCATTTATTGCAGCCTGCTTGCGTTCGTTATCAACGCGCACGTTTACGAGCACTTGCGGATAAATGGGTATATCCGAGGCAAGCTGCGACATGCTTTTCTTGGTACTGCGCAATATGTTTAGCACCTGAATGGCAGTGAGCATGCCGTCGCCCGTGGTGTTGAGGTCCAGGAATATCACATGGCCGGATTGTTCACCGCCCAATGCGTAATCTTCCTTGAGCATGCGCTCCATCACGTAGCGGTCGCCTACGGCGGTTTCAGATATATGAACGCCGCGCTCTTTCATACGCACCTTTAAGCCCAAGTTGGACATAACGGTGATCACAAGCGTATCGTTTTTGAGTCTGTTTTCTTCCTTCATAGCCAGTGCGCATATGCCAAGTATTCTGTCACCGTCTACGATATTGCCAAATTCATCCGCTGCGATTACCCTATCGGCATCGCCGTCAAAGGCAAAACCGGCGTCAGCACCCGTTTCCGTTACGAGTTCCTGGAGCCGCTCAACATGCATGGAGCCGCATTTTTCATTGATGTTGTTACCGTCCGGCTCGTCTGCACAAGATATTACATCCGCACCGAGCGATGAAAACACTTCCCGTGCGATATTGGAAGAAGCGCCGTTCGCGCAGTCAAGCACCACGCGGAGGCCATCAAAGCGCGTACGAGCGGTAGATTTCAAAAAGGACGCGTATTCAGACGCCGCACGCTTTGCTTTAATTACATGCCCCACGTCCGTACCGGTCGGTCTTTGTAACGGTACATCGGCTTTGATCATCCGCTCGATTTCGTCCTCGAGCTCGTCTGGCAGTTTATATCCTTTTGCGTTGAACCATTTGATGCCGTTATACTCCATGGTGTTATGTGACGCACTTACCATGACAGCTGCGTCCGCTTCATACAATCGCACAAGATATGCTAAAGCAGGTGTCGGGATAACGCCAACGTCGATTACATCGCCACCCACGGAGC
>JAEWZS010000188.1 GCA_023458355.1 Bacillota bacterium | reverse complement strand
CTACTATGGAGCGCGAAAAGGTGGATGTACGCTTCTACGATATCATCTACAAGGCCACCGAAGATGTGGAGCAGGCCATAAAGGGTATGTTCAAGCCCGTTTACAAGGAAGTGGAACTTGGCCGCGCATCGGTCCGCAACACCTTCAAGGTCACAGGCGTGGGTACCATAGCAGGTTCCTATGTGCAAGACGGCAAGGTCGCGAGAAATGCGCAGGCGCGCATTGTGCGCGACGGCGTTGTGGTGTTCGACGGCAAGATCGGCTCCCTCAAGCGCTTTAAGGATGATGCCCGCGAAGTGGCTGCCGGCTATGAGTGCGGTATAGGTTTTGATAACTTCAACGACATTAAAGAAGGCGACGTTATTGAGGCGTATTTGATGGAGGAAGTGAAGCGCTAAGCGCTTTCGCGAAAACGGCTGCGGCCATTTTCGCGAGGGGGAACGGGGATTTGCACATCCGCCTGTCGAGCCTGCGGGCTCTCCCGTGCGGCGGATGCGATAGGAACGAAAACCTCCGATTTTCATCCGTTTCGGCGTACATGCCGCCGAAGCCGGAAGAAAATTAAGGGGCTGTGGGCCCCTTAATAATCCCCGGAGGTTCGAGGGCTTACAGCCCCCGTGCCCCTGTAGGGGCGGCGATTAGCCGCCCGCGGCAACCTGTGTTGTCGTGAAAATACAATGTAGGGCGGGATGATTCATCCCGCCGTGTAACAACGATAAGCGACCCCTGAAAGGAACCACTATGTCGGTCAGATATCAACGGCTCGGCGAGGAACTTAAAAAGACCATCAGCGAGATCGTGCGAGATCTTCGCGATCCGCGCGTAACGGACATGGTCACCGTCATGAACGTGGAGGTCACCAATGACCTCAAATGGGCTAAGGTACGGGTGAGTGTCTACGACAGCAACGAGCAGGCACGGACGGACGCCGTAAGTGCTCTTAACAGCGCAAGCGGTTTTATAACCCGTGAAATCGGCAAACGCATGGAAATAAGGCGCTTGCCGCAGCTCAAATTCGTGCTCGATAATTCCATCGAATATAGCGTCCATATTTCTCAGATTATTGCGGGGCTTCATATTCCCGAGAGCGGGGAGAAGGATGATGGGGAATCCGATTGAACAGGCTGCGGAGTTTATCCGCGAGAACGACGGCTTTACACTAATCGCACATATTTCGCCTGACGGCGATACTTTGGGCTCCTCGCTGGCGCTTTATGGCGTCCTTCGTGAGCTTAATAAGCATGCGCAGGTGGTTTGCGACAACCGTGTGCCGTCAAATTACGCTTTTTTGCCGTACATAAACGAAATACTTACACCCGATAAGGCCAAAGCATTCCCATACGCTATCAGCGTGGACTGTGCGGATGCACAAAGAATGGGCAAGGCTTCGGCGCTTTTTGACGCAGCGGTCGATTCCGTCAACATCGACCACCATGTAACAAACACCACCTATGCGCACCTCAACATCGTGGACGGCAGTGCTGCAGCTACGGGAGAGATTATCTACAAACTTGCGATGGCACTCGTACCGCGTTTATCGGAGCCTGTTTCCATTTGCCTATATACAGCGCTTCTTACGGATACGGGGAGCTTTGCCTACTCTAACACTACACCCGAGACCATGCGCATCGCGGCGGATATTTTAGAGAGCGGCATTGATACTTACGAGATCAATCGCCTTATATACCGCACCGTATCGTACCATAAGATGAAGCTTTTAGGCCGCGCGATCAACAACATGGAGCTTCTTTTTGACGGAAAGCTTGGTATCACGGCTGTGACGCTCGATGAGATGCGCGAGCTCGGTGCAACCGAGGAGGATACAGAAGGTGTAATCGACTCCGTGCGGGATGTGGAAAGCGTAGAGGTCGCGGTGATGCTTCGCGAAGTAGAGAAGGATGTATTTAAGGCGAGCCTCCGCTCCAAACGCTATGCGGACGTAAGCAAAATATCGCGCGAGAAGGGCGGCGGCGGGCATACATTTGCCGCCGGGTATACCGCGCACGGCATGCTCAAAGAAGTCTATGCCGAAGCGGTAAAACTCGCTCAAAGGACATTGGAGGATCCGGCTTGGAGGGTGTCGTAAACGTATTGAAACCACCCGGCATGACATCGAGCGACGTCGTGACGGATATTCGGCATATATTTTCTATGAAACGTGTAGGCCATACGGGAACGCTCGATCCGGGTGCGGCAGGCGTACTGCCTGTTTGCCTAGGTCGCGCCACAAGGCTTTTCGACCGTCTCACAGATAAGAAAAAGGAATACATAGCTGAAGTTGCTTTCGGCACGGAAACGGATACGCAGGACGCCTACGGCGCGGTTGTGCGTCGCTTAGACGTGCAAGTACATAAAAAAGAGCTTATAAATATACTCCCGCGCTTTGTCGGGGAACAAATGCAGACCGTGCCGAAGTACGCGGCGGTGCGCGTCAACGGCACGCCCATGTACAAGCTTGCGCGCTCTGGGGAAGAGGTAGAGCAGAAAAAACGTCCGATCACCGTACATGAGATAACGTTTTTGCATCAGACGGGGGAAAACAGTTATC
>JAEWZS010000187.1 GCA_023458355.1 Bacillota bacterium | reverse complement strand
AAATTACAAAGGCCCGTACATCGTCGTATCCAACCACGCCTCACGGTATGACTACCTGTATGCGACCATGGCGTTTTTCCCGCATACACTCAACTTTGTAGCCGGATACAACGAGTTTTTCCGCTCGCATCTTGCGTTTATCTTTAGGCTTATGCAGGCAATACCAAAGCGGAACTTCGTGCCCGATCTTTACACCATCCGCGCGGTGTCAAGCATACTTAAAAAAGGAGGCAGGGTGATTTTGTTTCCCGAGGGCATGAGCTCCATTTCGGGTGCAAACCAGCCCGTCGCTATCGGAAGCGGCAAGTTTTTAAAGCATTTTAAGGTGCCTGTTTTAATGATGAACATTGCGGGCGGGTACCTCACCACCCCCAAGTTTTCCCTCGACGAGCGCCCGGGCAAAGTGGAGGTAACCATTAAGGAGCTATTCACGCCGGAGCAACTCGGTGTTCTTAGTGCCGATGAGATTCAAAAAACGCTTAACAAGGTGCTCTACCACGATGATTATGCGTGGAACAAGGTTAAGAGAGCCTCCTTTGACTCGAAGGGAAATACCGCACAGCAGCTCCATACGCTATTGTTCTGGTGCCCCAAATGCGGTACCGAGCTTGCCATGAAGGGGGAAGGGGACCGCATTTCTTGCACGCACTGCGGCAACGGCGCAATGCTCAACGATAAGTACGACTTAACGCCGTTTAACGATACATGCGTAATACCTGCAACTCCGCAGACATGGTTTGAGCTTCAGCGAAAACATATGTATAACGCGGTACGCGAAGCCAACTTTTCGCTCCACGAGCACGTTCGCCTCGGAACGCTTATGAAGTACAAGTATTTGAAGGATCAAAAGACCTCCGAGATCGTAGGAGAGGGCGAGCTGACACTCGACCGCACCGGTTTTTCCTATAACGGCACACGCGAGGGAAAGCCGTACTCCTTCCATATAGCTCCGGCGCTTCTTCCCACATTTGGCATGTGTACGGATATCAGTCGCTTTTACACATTCGTCGACACCGAGTTTTTGGAATTCTACCCGGAGACAGAATCTGTTGAAAAATGGTTCCTTGCCGCCGAAGAAATCCACCGCCTTGAAGGCGGCGCTTGGCGATATTTCGACGATGCACCGATGTATGGGGAATAATAAGCAGCAATTTATATAAAATACCAACCGAATCAAACATGACAAAGGGCGGGATGAAAATCATCCCGCCCTACCCTATAGTTATAAGTTTGGGTTCAAACCACATTTAATGTGCAACCGCTAAAGAAACTTCAACATTGCCGTGCGCATAGCACTAGCCTACTATATCGCCCTGGTACGAGATAAGCGATGCGTCGTACACGCCGTCCACTTTTAGGAACTTCTCCACAAAGCCCGTTTCCGAGTCCTTCAAGCGCAGCTCAAGTGTCATTTCAAGGCCGTCACGCTGCGCGGTTTTGCTCTTAAGGCGTGCGCTCGGGAGCTGCTTGACCATCTGCTTCACCTGTTGGGAAGCCCCCTCGTGGTAGTGGATGATTAAAAGATACGGCATGCTCCCCTTTACCTTGGCGACGCTCATAATCACAAGCACGATGCCGATGCCGACCGCCGCGATGATGGCAACCATGTAAAACTTGATGCCGATGGCAATGCCCTCACCAACTGCCCAGAACATAAAGACCGTATCGATTGGGTCTTTGACGGCTGTACGGAAACGGATAATGGAAAGCGCGCCCACCATGCCGAGCGAAAGCGTGAGGTTGTTGTTGATGAGCATGAGGACAACACTCGTTACAAGCGTAAGTAAAACAAGGCTCACATTATAATTGCGCGAATACATCACGCCGCCAAACGTGCGCTTGTAGATGAAAAAGATAAAAAGTCCTACTGCAAACCCCACGGCGATGGTCAAAAGCACCTGTGCCGGGCTGAGCGTGCTTACGAAAAGCTCGCTGAGGTTAAATTCTCCCATTGGTTTTCCTCCTATCTCAGGGGCATATGCCCCGAGGCTTCTATTATGTAGGTATGATATGTTTAGGCATGTTTTGCCATAAAGCGATTATAATTCATATTTCCTGCACAGGCAATACTTGCTGATGGCGCTTCGCGCGTGCGCCCCCGTCTGTAAAAGCGAGCGCACATAGGTGGGCAGATAGCGGTTAAACTTCACCTCAAGCACCATATCATAGTCTGAAATGGCGGGGTAGGTGATGACATTCGGGTTAAAGAGATCGATGCTTCGATACCCTGTGCGGACATTTTTATCGAAGGTGATGCGCACATCCTCCACGGAAAAGGTATATGCCTCGCGCATGTAATCGACCAGCACACAGGGCTTATAAGGCGCAGTCTTAAAGGTGCGGTACATCCTTCGGGCAAAAGGCTCCTCGCGGTTTAAAAGCACGTTGTAATCGCCTGCGATGATGCTTTCGGCCTCAGTGCGGTTTAAATTGATCGACTCCTTTAGAATATAGTTCTGCTCCTTATGTTTGCGCTCGAGCTTTATGACGTCATCGCGCAGGTTGTAGATGCGAAGTCGATATTTATCGCGATAGTTATCTCCCGCAAGCTTTTGGCGAAATGCACTGTCGTTGATATCGTCAAAGTATAAGCTTCGTATGAAATATTCACCTTCACGAAGCTTAGCAAAGCGATCCTGCTCCATCGTGAGGCGCAGGCGCTTGCTCATAAGCTCGTAATCACCCTGGTTTAAATAATATTTCAGCTCGTGCCGAAACTTCGTATTGACCTTCATCCGAAAACCTCACTCATATACGCATCGCTTAGGTTAAACATCGATTGCAATTCCTGCTTGATGACATCGGGACGCTTCTCCGCGAACGTGCGTATTTTTTGAATATGGGTTTTAAATGTATTGTAGCTTGCAAGGTTCTCCTTCACCTGCGTCCTGCCCATGAATGTGGACGCGTTAAAAAATGCCCGCTCGCGCTCGATTTCCGGTTCTACAAAAGCATAAAGCTCGTCAACAAGCGCGTTTACACGCTCGGGTGCATAAACCGTTTTTATAAGCTCGCCGAAGCGGCGAAGGAACGCGTCTCGCCAAGTACTGTTTTTCAAAAGCTGGTTAAAGAGGTCTGAGCAAGGCTTATTCGACATGCGGCGATAGGCGACGCTATTGTGGGTATAATCCCCCCATCCCCAGCAGAAGTCATAATAAATCCACTTCCATTTTCCGTTCGGGAGCTTATAGTACTGGATGTTCCATGTGTCTGTGTTTGCAACATATATTTCGCTGATCATGTAATCCATAAAGCTCTTAACATCGATCCGGCTCTCTACGTACTCGTATGCGGAGGCATCAGAAAGATCATGGGAGCTCACATAGGCCATTAATTCCTTCCATTCCTCCGTGGTTCCATGACTCGAGCGGCTTTCGGATTTGACGATATCCATATTGTCATTGTCAAAAGTGTTTTCATGCTGCGCCACAAAGAAGCGGCTGCGTTTTTCCCTTAAAAAATACACGCCCCAGTACTCACCGTTAAGATATAGAACATAAGGTTTGTACGCCTGGTAGAGCATGTTGACATCCGTGCCTTCTAATAGGCCCGAGGAAAGCTCGTCTCGTATTTTTGACAGCGTCTGATCCTGCGCACCGGAGCGAAGAACAAGGGATTTATATTCTGTAAACGGCCGGTTTTCAAAAAACGGATAGGCGAGCGAATTGCTGCCATATTCCGAGCGCGCAATCACCGTAAAGCCTTTTTGGGCACGCATGCGCCCGTAACCTCCGGCAATACGCATACTGATGTTTTGATTGAACACTTCTATGCCGTCGTCGTTATATACAGCGAAGTTACCGGGCCGTTCCCATGCAGACTGTATCTCCTCGCCCTGGTAACCGCGTCCCTCGTAATAGTTAGCGGTGAGGAGCATATCCGCAAGGGTGCCGCTGTCATCGAAGTTCTCGCCGTAGGCGTAAATACCTGTTTTTTCATCCCAAAGGTTATCCGGGTCGGTCACAAGCGTTATAATGGGCAGCGCATGGTTTACGCCGTCCGTCGTAAAAAGATACGTGCCGCTCGCCGACGAGCCGGTAATGTACCCGTCCCGCACGGAGATTGCACGAATTACGGTGTTTTCGTTTACTGAGACAGGGCCCGTGTATTGTTTAGAGGATGTTGTGGGGTCGCTGCAATCGGTGGTGTAATACACCGTTTCACCCGCGGGGACAGAAATTTCAAGCGATATGCCGCTGTTAAAAATACCCGGTGCGGTCGCAAATACAGGCGTCGCTGTAATGCCGTCGCTTGGCGTGCTGTTTGCACTGCCCGGTGTAGCGGTTTTATAATAGACCGTTTTACCGTTTTCGTCTCGCCCGCAGCTCACGTTCGGCAAAAATGCGCCGGCGTTGAGCTTATTTAGAAAATTGCCCTGCGGATCAAACAAATAGAGCGCTTCGCCCATTGAACTTATAGAAAACGTCAGATCAAGCTGATTTTTTTTTTGCGCGTCGCCTGCAGGGAGGCCGGACGCATAAACCGTTAAGTAGCCGCCCGATTCAATATTCACGTCGGGGAATACCCATTTAGCCGGGTTATTGGGGTCGTTGGTGACGCCGTAGCCCGAAAGGTTTAGAGAATTTGCACCCGTGTTATGAAGTTCAAACCAGTCGATGTATTCTCCCTGCGCATCCTTAAACGCACTCGTATTAAGACCCATCATTTCGGAGATATACACATCACCCAAAGAGGTATTCAATTTTGATGTAAACTCTAAATAGCCTTCATCGGTGTTTGGGTAGCCCGGCGTAGGCTTGTGGGAAGCTGCAAATTCGCCCGAACCGTTCGGAACGCGCGCCATCGATACATCCGCCTGCTGCCTGGAATAGGAAAAACTATCGGCAATTTTGCCCGTTTTACCGGCAAGCACCACGTCTTCCTCATATGCGCGCAGCGAAAAAGGAACGTGTATCTCACCGTTTTCAACACTCTCGTTACCGGAGCAAAAAATAAGAAGATAGCCGTTTGCCTTGATGACGGTCCCCTCGGGGAAGCTGTACTTCATGGGCTGGTCAAGGCTGTCGGAAATACCGCAGCCGCTTAAATCCACATCTGCGGAGGTTGGGTTATATAACTCTATCCAATCGGAATATACGCCGCTCTTATCCCCCAATGTGGTTATGTTGGACGCCATGAACTCGTTAATTACGACGCCCAGGTTTTCGCCTGCACGAAGCGTTTGCGCAAAAGCAGCTATGCCTGCATCGTCGTTGGGATAACCCGGGGAAGGGCTTTGCTCGAGATAATTGCCTGCGCTGTCGAGTGCTAATGTCTTACCCTCGGCAACAGCGCGAAGCCCTAAAGAATCAAGCGCTTGTCCGCGTGCATCAAAGAGCACCACGGCCTCGCTTGAGGAGATGCGAAACGGTGCGTATAGGCCATTTTCCGTACCGCCCGAGCAGTAAATCAACAAAAATCCACCCGGTGCGATTTTCGTACCGGAGGGGATAACGTATTTCGCCCCGTCGAGAAGCGAATCGGAAAGCCCTAAACCACCTACGTCCACTTCCTCGGTAGAAACGTTTTTCAATTCCACCCAGTCCGGGTAATTGCCGTATTCATCGGGTACGGAGCCCTTGTTGCTGGCCATCACCTCGTTGATGACAACCGCAGACGTATTGTGTTCGATCTCGATTTTCGTATTTTTAATTATAAAAATAAGACCCGCGCACAAAAGCGCAGTAATAAGCACCGCCGTAATGATTTTACGAGCCTTCAAAGCGATCTCCTCTCAAGGCGCAGCATTTTGACCATTCGCGGTTATTTTACCATAGTCGCAAGCGCATGGCAAAAAAAGTAGTCAGAATTTACAGACAAGACGCAATTCTTTCGTCAGGCGGAGCATGAACCTT